>CAZUWO010000127.1:0-4844 GCA_964623995.1 uncultured Prevotella sp.
CAGGAATATATGCTTCGGTTCAGGTATCGTAATTCTACCGGAGCTGATGCCGTTGGCCACCTTTATATTATAGGTCATCTCGGCCAGATACTTGTAGACCGTCCCATGACCTTCCCCGCTACACCAAAAAAGAAGTTCAAGACCATTGGCACAACTACTGGAACGCAAATTAACGCGGGTACCTATACAGTGCAAATAACCGGACTTGACAATGTAGATTTTGAATATCTTGAAGTACAATGAATCACACTTTATTACTCTTAGCACTCTCTGTGCTTCCCCTATCAACGGTAAGTGCTCAGCCAGACTGGGAAAACTTGCAGGTACTAAGTAACAATCGTCTTGCCCCACGGGCTTCTTTCGATCCGTTTGTTGTCCGGCAGGGCGACAGTCAGATAAGTCTAGATGGCCAGTGGCGGTTTCATTGGTCGCCCACACCTGAAGGACGGGTGAGCGGATTTGAGACTATAGGCTTCGATGACAGTAAGTGGAACTACCTAAACGTGCCGGCCAACTGGGAGGTTAATGGCTACGGAACACCTATTTACATATCGGCCGGCTATTCGTTCCGTATCGACCCGCCGAGTGTTACCGCAACTCCATCACAGAATTGGACTGTATTCAAGGAGCGGAACCCTACAGGGCAGTATCGCCGATGGATAACTTTGCCGGCCGAATGGACTGCTAGCGGGCAGACCATAATCAGCTTTGGCGGTGTGCAAAGTGCTTTCCATATTTGGGTTAACGGTCATAAGGTGGGCTATTCACAAGGCAGTTTCGAACCGTCTGAATTCAATCTGACTCCGTATCTTAAGTCAGGAAAGAATCTTATTGCCGTAGAAGTGTACAAATACAGTGATGGCAGCTATTTGGAAGACCAGGACTTTTGGCGCTTTGGAGGCATTCAGCGCAGTGTGGAGCTTATACATACACCTAATATAAGCTTTGCCGACTTTGCTGTTCGCACGGTTCCAGCCGACGAAACGAGGCAAAGAAGTGGCGACAATACATCTGCAGAATACACGCTTGAGGTTAATCCGAAACTAAATGTGGCTAATGGCTATACGGGAAAAGGATGCGTTGTGAAGGCCATTCTTGCCAAAAAGCAAGGCGGTTCAGTCATCTCCACGGCTTCAACTGGGGCCGAGGACATACTAGACTTGAACCATAAGGCCGTGAATATGAATACTTGGTTCCCGCAGAGGGGGCGCTGCAAGTTTGACCGTATTAGGCTAAATGCCGGCCGTGTTACTGAGTGGACGGCTGAAACGCCACGACTATATAGTCTGACTTTGCAGATAGTGGATTCCACAGGTACCATAATTCAGCAACTGACCCGTCCTGTTGGCTTCCGTACAGTGGAGAATCGGGACGGCCAAGTGCTTATAAACGGTGCCCCTATAAGGCTACGCGGGGTTAACAGGCATGAATTTGACCCGCTGACGGCACGTGTTGTGTCGCGCCAAAGAATGCTGCAAGACTTGCAACTCATGAAGAGAGCCAACATAAATGCGGTGCGCACGAGCCACTATCCAAACGCTACCTTGTGGTATGACTTATGTGATTCTGTCGGGATATATGTGCTCGATGAGGCTGATCTTGAAACACATGGACTCCGTGGTACACTTACCTCAACTCCGTCATGGGCTGGTGCCTTCATTGACAGGGTGGTAAGACTGGAGGAACGCGACAAGAATCATCCGTCGGTTATATTCTGGAGCCTTGGCAACGAGAGTGGATTTGGTGCCAACCATGCTGCAATGGCTGGCTGGTTGCACGAGGTTGACCCTACAAGACTGGTTCACTACGAGGGTGCACAAACCCCTTATTACCCGGCTCCCGACAGTTTGCCGACTTCACAAAAGTGGAATGAGCGCACATTCCCATTTACCGATCCGGCTTGTGTTGATGTAATCAGCCGTTTCTATCCACGTGTCAGACAGGATTATCTGAACCCTGGCATCACGGAAGGGTCGGATAAAGAGCGTCCTGAGAATGCAAGATGGGAGCATTTGGCTGATATAGCAGAGCGAACAAACGACTCACGCCCCGTACTCACTTCAGAATATGCTCACTGTATGGGCAATGCCCTTGGCAACTTTAAAGAGTATTGGGATGAGATATATGCTCATAAGCGAATGCTTGGTGGCTTTATTTGGGACTGGGTGGATCAGGCCATAACGCTAACTCCGGCCATAAAGTCTTATCTTACCGCACTTGACAGCGTGCCAACCGGTAGCAAACTCTACGGCGGAGACTTTGGCGATAAGCCGAACTCAGGTGCTTTCTCACTTAATGGCGTAATAATGGCCGACCGGAGTGTATCGGCCAAATACGAAGAAGTGCGCCATGTGCTGTCGCCAGTGCAGATAGTGCAGCACGGTAAGGACGTTTGGGCCATTAATCGCAATGCCCACATCACGCTCTCCGACTATAGTTTCTTGCCGTCTTTGTCGGTTAATGGCAAGATAAAAAAGATGAGGGCCGTAAGAGTGGGCGAAGTGATGCCTGGAGACAGTGCTTTGCTGCCGCTGAGTGGACTGTCTATATCTCGAAATGCCGACTGCCGGCTCAACATAGCTGTGGTAAAGGGTGGCGTTGACACCACTGCCTGCTTCCAGTTTGGATTAAGCGGGAGCGTGACCGACTTTTCTGCCAAGCAGAAAGCTCTAGTTCTGAGAAGCATTAAGTTGGAGCCGCAGTTCTGGCGCGCACCTACCGACAACGATAAGGGCTTTGGCAACTGGCTGGCTAAGGACTGGAAGAAGTGTGGTTTGAGTACTCCTGATGTGGTAAACGTGAACGATTCTGTGACTGAATATCGCTATAAGCAAGGTAAAATAATAATTACCACAAAGCAGACTATGCTCTCTGACGGTAGGCTTGATGTGGTTCAGACCTACCGTTGCGAGGGTTCGCTGCCAGAACTGCCACGTATGGGACTGCGCATAGTATTGCCACGTGACTATGAAAACGTGGAATGGTATGGCCGTGGACCATGGGGCAACTATCCCGACCGCAAACAATCCACTCCAGTAGGGCTGTGGCGAAATAAGGTTAGCGCAATGTTCACCCACTTCCCACGCCCACAGGACAACGGCAATCATGAGGATTGTGCTTGGGTTTCGGTTGGTTCGGCCAACGGAAAGCGCCTCACGGTGGCTGCCAAAGATGCTCCTTTCAGCTTCAGCGTGATGCATTATAAGGCTGAAAATATACAGGCCGTCTCTCATGACTGGCAACTGCGGGAGCAGCCTTATACGGTTCTTAACATTGATTGTGCAGTTCTTGGCCTCGGCAACAGTAGCTGTGGTCCGGCTGTACTTAAGAAATACAGCATAGACAGAAGCAAGACACACCGACTGCACATCATTATCGGCGGTTAAATATAAATTGTTAGTCAATATGATCTTTCGTTGTTTGGTGCCATAAAGGCACCTTTCAGCGAAAGATTTTTATTTTTATGTGCCGCAATTATAGTTTATTGCCTGCTTTCTTGACATACTATTGCATTTGGCTTTTGTATTTATTATTTTTGCATTGGCATTGCTATTTTATAGTGAAAGAGATTTTATATAAAGTTGTTTTGTAATTTTCAACAAACTGAAATAAGGCTTTTTTTAAAACCGAAAAACATTCCAAGAAGCGACTACTTATTCGTAATCTTATTACGGCACTTCTGTAAATCGATTACGGCAGTCTCGTAACGTCATTACGGAAGTTCCGTAACACGATTACGGGACTTTCGTAATCGGATTACGAAGGCTTTGTAATCCGATTACAGAAAATCAACGCAAGAGTTGATAAGTATTTTATATTTGAACATATTGTGGCTATCGATATTTCATGCACTTTATCAAGCAGATAAAAGAAGCATGATTCTTACAGCGAAATAAAAGACATTACAGTTCCGAACCATAATGTTTGGCCAGACATATACAAAAAAGAGTTCCTTCATCGCATGGAGAAGGAACTCTTTTTATTTGTGATTCTGCCGATTGGGCAGTTGCTTTTGTTTTTTATTCTTTTTCTTTCAGCGTGAGATTCTTAACTTCCCAAGTTGAAGAACTGTTCTTGCAAGTGTAGTGAAGGGCAATATAGACTGTCTTGACACCTAAGTAGCCCGACGGAATATCCATCTTGTAGGTGCTGAAAGTGGTCCAATCGCTTCCTTCTGTCAGCTTGCCGGTTATGTCTTCCCAACGTGGAGAAGTTGGGTCGCCATCGTATTCGTCAGTTATCAGCACTTCGTCGGCCACACCGGTCACAACCTTTCCATCTCTTGTGTAGTGACGAAGAATGTATTCAAACTGAAGTGTGGCACCCTTGGAGTTGCTCAAGTCAATTGCCGGAGAAATGATGTAAGCGTCTGATTCAGTTGTATTCTGAGAGGCATTATCATAGCCTGTGGCCTTGGCCGTCTTGAAATCGATGATCCATGGAGTACCTTTTACGGTCTTGGCTGTGAACACTCCAAAGCCGGTAGCGAAGGTTTCGTTCAGATAATCGCCGGTAGTAGGAGTCGGTGTTGGGGTATCCTCCTGTACTTTGCCTTCGGTAAGCTTCAGATTTTTAACCTCCCAAGTTGACGAAGTGGTGGTGCAAGCATAGCGAATGGCAATTACTATGTTGTTTTTGCCAATGAACTGTGACGGAATGTTCTTCTTGTAGGTGGAGAAAGTAACCCAATCGCTGCCCTCAACGAGTGTGCCAGTTATGTCGGTCCAATTGGTTGTAGCGGCATCTCCGGTGTAGTTGTCTGTGATTAGCACCTGGTTTGTAGTTCCTTGGCGCACATAACGAAGTATGTAATCGAACTGCAGGTAGGCTCCTGTTGACTTAGT
>CAZUWO010000127.1:4854-8829 GCA_964623995.1 uncultured Prevotella sp.
AGTTGTTTTCTGAGTGGCGTTATCATAGCCTGTAGCTTTGGCAGTCTTGAAGTCAATGACCCACGGTGTACCCTTAACAGTTTTGGCAGTAAAAGAGCCAAAATTTGAGGAGAAGGTCTCATTGATGTAGTCGTTTGTCTTGACGGTAGTGGTATCTTTTTTACCGTCAGGAGTTGGTGTGTTGTAAGGTTGAGGCACATCCTCGCAGCTTGCCAAGCCTATAATGGCGGCAAAAATTGTCAGAACTGAATATATTTTTTTCATGACTTTGATTATTTTACTTCTTTGACGTCGTCGATAGAACGTATTATAATTTCCCAATAGTTGTTATATCTCTTCATTATACCTGTAATGTCGACATAGCCTTGCGGCACTTTTACGGCGGCGAAGTCGGCATAGTTGCTTGTGTAAACTTCACATGTCTTGTTAACCTTATCGCTTCCTGTAAGGTATATGGCCTTACTGCCGGCTCCTGCCTCAGGATTGGCCCACGTTGTGGTAGAGTCTACATCGCTAAGTTTGACTCTTTTGATGGTGGTTAGCATGCCACCGTAGGCTGTTGGGTCTTCATTCCACTTGGCGTAATCGAACTCTATAGGCTCCGGAGCGGTCTTACGGCCGAGTATACGATAGTGTTGGTTCCACAGCAAGCGGCTCATACGGCTTACGCGGGTATAGGTTGAGCCATTTGAAGTTGTTGTATAAGGAGTGCCAATTTCGGCTTGCTTGCCATAATTGCCAATATAAAGACCGTTCAAATCTACAAGAATCTCGGTACCAACAGGCAGATAACCGAAGATGCCACCCTCGTTTATGGCGATGATAATGGCACCAGTGGAGTCCTGAACGGCAATTTCGTTGTAGAGATTGCCTTGTACATCGTTGCCGGTAACAATGGCTTTTATCTTTACATCATCTGTTATTCTGGTGTAGGATTCACCGTCGCGGTAGTCGGTTTCAATATATTTGCGGTAAGTTTCCTTAAGTTGTCTGATGCTGACAACGTTTGTTTCCTCTATTTTCTTGTTTCCTCTGTCTGACGTTTGGGGCGTATCGTAGCCGTCGTCCATGCATGAGGCAAATACCAAACTGAGTAGAGGAAGTGCAAATAAAAGTATCTTTTTCATGTTTTGCTGTCTTTATGGATTTTAGAATCTGTAGGCCACTTGCAGCATTCCATTAGTTCCGAAGGCGTAGAACTTCTTCGGATTGCGTGAGAAAGAATAGCCACGGCTGTTGCCTGACGATGTATAGTCACTACGACTCTGCTCGTATCCGCCGGTTACTATGTCCTGGTTGTTGAGCAGGTTGGTTATCATGAAGTTGATGCTTATTTGGCTGCGGTTCTTAAGATAGATGCTTTTGCCAATGCTTGCATCAAGCATCCAGCCGCCATGGCCCTCTTCTTGAGGGCTGACATTGTAGCTGCCGTCCTCATTTTTACCGCCAGTCATGTTGTCGAGTTTGCTTTCGTAGCGGTAATATGGCGAATAGCTCAGGTAAATGCGGTCATAGTAGTTGGCGTTAAGGTCGATGAACCAGTTGTTTTGGTGGTAACTGAGACCAATACTGCCAGCAGTGAGCGGAGTACCAGACTCCCTCATGTTCTTGACCAGTGCTATATCGTCGTTGTAAGTGCCTTGAGTTGAGTTCAGATAACGTACGTTGGCGTTGCTTGTGTTCTTGGCTTCGCTTATGGTTCCTAAGAGTTTAAGGTCGAGCCATGATGCTAGCTTGATTTTGGAACCAAGCTCCAAGCCATAATAATCCTTGCTAAGGCCAGTCAGAGAATTATAAGAGAATGAGTTGATGTCGTCAAAGTAGAAGCAGGTCCACTCTGTTACATTTGTCATATGATTGTAGTAGGCATTGAGGTTGAGATGCAACCAAGGGTTGGTAAATTGATAACCAATCTCAGAACTGAAGATACGCTCGTTGCGAAGATTCTGAACGAAGTCGTTGTTCATCTCTGCTGCAATGAAAGCTACGTTGGCATTAGGAGCGCGATGCTCGTAACCAAGTCCTAAAAGAATAACATTGCCAAGTCCGAGGTCGTAGTTTGCACTGGCCTTAATACCGCCACTTACAAATTCGGCCGTCTTGCTCTTACCATAAGAACTTGTAGCGAAGAGACCGTTGCGCATCTTTCCGTCGCGGTTCATGGCGTCATAGCCTATGCGACCCGACACATTGTAGTGCAGACGGCCGATAGTCTCGGCGTAGTTTGTCCAGAACTGGCCACGGTATACATTAATATTATAATTGTAACCGAACTTATCACCCTCGCCAAGTTGCTGGTTTGGGTTGTTCAAGTCATACTGTACGGAGCTGCTACCAGGTGCATAGGTGCCTTCAGCGTAAGTGTTGATGTTATGGAAGTATTTGGCTCCGAGCAGATCATCAACAGTTTGGTAATGCATTCCCTTATTGGCGCTGGCATTGAATCCGACACTAAGTTTGCTCAGATCGGTGAGATCAATGCTATAAGCCGAAGACAGTGTTAGGTTGAGCTGGTTGTTATGGCGGGCCTGAATATAGTACATGGCATCGCGGCCAAGCTCATTCATGTTGCGGTTGGCCTCATAGAGCCTGTCGAAGTTGATCTGACGGTTAGCCTTTGAAGCACGGAAGTAGTTTACGGCCGTCCACCAATCGTTGACATTATTTTGCTGACGAAGGTTGGTATTGCTCTCATTCCAAACATCATAGAATGTGCTCGGCAGAGATTTCCAATAATCTGGTGCCGGATTATCGGAGCCATTATAGTTCAGTTTAGTACTCTTGTAGATGCTGTATTTGCCAAGCAGGGTTGTGGTCAGCTTTGATTTGCTGTTGATAGTCCAGTCCCAAGTAAGCAAAGCGGTAGGAGCGAAGTCGTTTACCACGCGCGAATTACGCTTTTTACCATTCTGATAGCCCCAGTATGGATTATAGTACTTGTCGTTGGCAAGCCAATAGCTCTCGTCGGTAGCAGCTCCCTGAGACGCGCGTTCAGTTGGATTGCCCCA
Source organism: uncultured Prevotella sp. (assembly GCA_964623995.1). Classification (GTDB taxonomy): domain Bacteria; phylum Bacteroidota; class Bacteroidia; order Bacteroidales; family Bacteroidaceae; genus Prevotella. The sequence continues at coordinate 7,863 of CAZUWO010000127.1, forward strand.
AGTAGAGAATGAAATGGAGTGGTTCTGGCCTATCATTTTCTGAACTGCAAGGAAGTAACTGAGTGAGTTATAGAACGTTCCCTCAACATAACCGGCATTTGCCCAGCGGTAAGTAAGATTGGCACTGAAGGCCCATCCCTTATCGTTGAAACCGGAATTGTAGGTGTACATGCCACGCAGAGTGTAGTTGCGATTGGCTCCGGCAATACTGATGCGCTGCCCACGGCGCATGCTTCCGGCGCGGAAGTCATAGTTGTTGCTTCCGGCTAATCCTGTCTGTGAGTAACTGTTGCCTTCAAAAGGCAGTGAGAAATCTACATTTCGCGTCATCTGATTCAGTCCGCCCACCATGGAATAACTGAACTGTCCGCGCTCCACATCATTGACAGGAGCACCGTTGATGTAGATTTCATTGTACTTTTGCAACAGCGCACGGTATCTGAACCTTGATGGAGAGAACAGATAGCCCACCTCGCTTGCGTAGGCGTTGGTATTGGAGTTAAGAATCGTAACACCTTCTGCCACATTCTGATCCTCACCCAATTGCGCTTCTGTAAAGGTGAATGAGTTCTCGTCTAAAGCTGAAGCTTGCTTCTGCTCAACTGTGTTTTGAGCAAGCGCAAACTGGCTTAGTCCGATAGCAATCACTGTTAACTTGAGCTTTGTTGGCATCATTTATTATAAGTTTGAATTCATAATTAGGGTGCAAAATAACTAAAAAATACTTAATTATCAAAGTTTTTTGATGTTTATTTTCTACAAAATGTTTGTTAAATTACAGTTATTTTCTGATTTTTGACTTACAAATTGAAATATATTTTCTAAATTTGCAGACTTTAATCAATGACTGATGAACAAGACTATAGTATTATTGGTTGTTCTGCTCTTTTCGCTTACAGCTAAAAGTCAGAAACAGTATGCTGCCTATGCAGTTGGTTTTTATAATCTGGAGAACCTCTTTGACACC
>CAZUWO010000128.1:0-8723 GCA_964623995.1 uncultured Prevotella sp.
GAGAACCTTTGAGGGCTCACGCCGCTGGGCAAAGCTTCAGGGCATCGACGAGGCGACCCGCGCAAGCCAGTACCCCTCACTTGAGGAGGCCATGCCGGAAGTTTACAAGCAGCTGAACGAGCTTCAGGACCGCTTGGAGAAGCACTACCACGACATGCAGGACATGGAATTCACCGTGCAGGAGGGCAAGTTGTGGTTCCTGCAGACGCGCAACGGCAAGCGCACTGGCACCGCAATGGTGAAGATAGCCATCGACTTGCTGCACGAGGGCGAGATAGACGAGAAGACAGCCATAGAGCGTTGCGAGCCAAACAAGCTCGACGAGCTCCTTCACCCCGTGTTCGACAAGGAAGCACTGGCCAGCGCCAAGACGCTGACCCACGGACTACCCGCATCGCCGGGTGCTGCCTGCGGCCAGATAGTATTCTTTGCCGACGACGCAGCCAAGTGGCATGAGGATGGCCATAAGGTTATAATGGTGAGGATTGAGACATCGCCGGAGGATCTTGCCGGTATGTCGGCAGCCGAGGGCATTCTCACTGCGCGTGGCGGCATGACCTCTCACGCGGCTGTTGTGGCCCGCGGCATGGGCAAATGCTGCGTGAGCGGTGCTGGAAACATACACGTTGACTACAAGAAGCGTACGGTTGAGATTCACGGAAAGGTGTTCAACGAGGGCGATTACATATCTATCAACGGCTCAACCGGACAGGTTTATGAGGGTGAGGTGAAGACTCGTCCCGCAGAAGTTTCGGGCTATTTCGCTGAGTTGATGAATCTGTGCGACAAATACACCAAGCTCGTGGTGCGCACCAATGCCGACACTCCTCACGACGCTGAGGTGGCCCGCAACTTCGGTGCAGTGGGCATCGGACTTTGCCGCACTGAGCACATGTTCTTCGACAACGAGAAGATTAAGCCAATGCGCGAGATGATTCTTGCCGACACCACCGAAGAGCGCGAGAAAGCCCTTGAGAAGCTGCTGCCGCTGCAGAAGAAGGACTTCTACGGCATATTGAAGTGCATGGACGGAAGCCCTGTAAACATCCGCTTGCTCGATCCGCCTCTGCATGAGTTCGTGCCCCACGACAAGAAGGGGCAGGAGATTATGGCAGAGGAAATGGGCGTGAGCTTGGAGAAGATCCAGCAGCGCGTGGCAAGCCTCGAAGAGCACAACCCGATGCTTGGCTTGCGTGGCTGCCGTCTGGGCATCACCTATCCTGAGATTACAGCCATGCAGACGCGTGCCATACTTGGCGCAGCCATACAGCTGAAGCGTGAGGGCTTCGACCCGCACCCTGAGATTATGGTGCCGCTCGTTGGCATCTACAAGGAGCTGCAATCGCAGAAAGAAGTGATAATGAAGGCCGCCAAGGAGCTCTTCGCCAAGGAAGGAATGGAAATTCCGTTCAAGGTGGGCACTATGATTGAGGTTCCGCGCGCCGCCCTCACTGCCGACAAGATTGCAGAATATGCCGAGTACTTCAGCTTTGGCACCAACGACCTGACTCAGATGACGTTCGGTTATAGCCGCGACGACATCAACAGTTTCCTGCCAAGCTATCTTAAGAATAAGATTCTCACGGTGGACCCATTCCAGGTGCTCGACCAAACGGGTGTTGGCCAGCTCATAGAGATGGCTGTAAAGAATGGTCATCAGACTCGTCCCGACATCAAGTGCGGCATCTGCGGCGAGCATGGCGGCGAGCCTTCATCGGTTAAGTTCTGCCACAGGGCAGGCCTCGACTACGTGAGCTGCTCACCATTCCGCGTGCCAATCGCACGTCTTGCTGCCGCGCAGGCTGCGGTCGAGGAATAATGACAACCCTCTGAAATACTCTGAATATCAGGCGGAAAGTCTTGGCAATAGCTGAGCCGGCTTTCCGCCTGCTTTTGTTTGAAAACATGTGATGTGTTTTGCACTGCACAACTGTTTTCGAACGGCATCATATTACATTGCACGACTACAAACGTCAAAAATAATAAACGAAAACTTAAATTACTAAGAACAAATCATTATGAAGAAAGACAATATCTTTCCCCTACATGGCATTATTCCGCCATTGGTAACACCCTTAAAGGACAACGAGACGCTCGACGTGGACAGCCTTGAGCGGTTGATAGAGCACTTGATAAGCGGAGGCGTTCATGGACTCTTCATACTCGGAACCACAGGCGAGGAGCAGAGCTTGAGCTACAACATGCGCCACAAGATGATTCGCGAGGCTTGCAGAATCAACAACGGGCGGTTGCCAATGATGGTGTGCATAAGCGACACGTCGATAGTGGAGAGCGTAAAGCTGGCTCAGGTGGCAGCCGATTGTGGCGCCACAGGTGTAGTTTCGGCGCCGCCATACTATGCCGCCACAGGTCAGCCCGAGCTGGTGCAGTTCTACGACGAGCTGGTGCCGCAATTGCCCTTGCCACTCTTTCTCTACAACATGCCGAGCCATGTGAAGGTGAATTTCTCACCCGACGCGGTGGTGGAGATAGCGAAGAATCAGAAGGTGGTAGGCTTTAAGGATTCTTCTGCAAATGCTGTTTATTTCCAAACTGTGATGTACAAGATGCGCGAGCGCAAGGACTTCTCAATGTTTGTAGGCCCCGAGGAGATAACCGGTGAGTGCGTGCTCATGGGGGCCAATGGCGGAATAAATGGCGGTGCCAACATGTTTCCGGAACTTTATGTGGCCATGTATGATGCCGCAGCAAGTGGAAACTTGAAAGAGGTGGTGCGATTGCAGCAACTAATAATGCAAATAAGCGATACAATCTACACTGTTGGCAAACACGGTTCAAGCTATTTAAAGGGGTTGAAGTGCGCGCTTTCTGTGCTTGGAATTATCGATGACGACTTTGTGGCTTCACCTTTCTATAAATTCAACGCTCCCGAGCGCCACAAGATAGAGCTTGCCCTTGATAATCTGCCAATAGAAAACGGCAAACTGAAGTTTTGACATGAATACTATCGATTTCGTAATCTTCCTCGTGTTCACGCTTGGCGTGGTGCTGTTTGGCTGCTCTTTCTTCAAGAAAGGCACCTCGGCAGATGACTTTACGTCGGCTGGACACTCTCTTCCGGGATGGCTTGTGGGCATGAGCATTTTCGCAACATACGTCAGCTCGATAAGCTACATTGGTTATCCAAGTCAGGCTTTTGCCGGCAACTGGAATGCGTTTGTGTTCAGTCTGAGCATACCTATAGCCTCTTACTTCGCATCAAAGTATTTTGTTCCCTTCTACAGAAACGGAGGCAGCGTCTCGGCTTACGCTTTCCTCGAAGAGCGTTTCGGCAAATGGGCCCGCATCTATGCCTCTGCCTGCTACCTGCTCACGCAAATAGCCCGCATGGGGTCAATACTCTATCTGCTTGCCTTGCCCATGAACCAGCTTATGGGGTGGAACGTACACACGGTGATAATTGCCACCAGCGTGGCCATCATCATCTATTCCATGCTTGGCGGCATTAAGGCGGTGATATGGACCGACGCCATTCAGGGCTTCATCCTTATAGCCGGAGCCGTGTTCTGCTTGATTATGCTGCTTGCGGGAATGCCGGAGGGGCCACAGCAGGCTTTCGACATAGCCATCAACTCACCCGAGGGCAATAAGTTCTCGCTTGGCTCGTTTAGTGGCGACCTAACCACGAGCACGTTCTGGGTGTGCCTTATCTATGGCATCTTTATCAATTTGCAAAACTATGGCATCGACCAAAACTACGTGCAGCGTTATCATACGGCCAAGTCGATGAAGGCAGCCAAGTTCTCGGCCCTGTTCGGAGGCTATCTTTTCATTCCCGTTTCGGCCCTGTTCTTCCTCATTGGCACCTGCCTCTATTCTTACTATGTGGCCAATCCTGGGTTGCTTGACCCCGCAATAAAGGCGAATCCCGACTACGTTTTTCCCTTCTTCATTGTCCATCAGTTGCCAGTGGGATTGCGCGGATTGCTCATAGCCTCCATCTTTGCTGCGGGAATGAGCACTGTGGCCACGAGCATCACCAGCAGCTCCACCATAATCCTTACCGACTATGTGAAGCTGTTTACCAAGAAGAAAGACGACAAGCGCGACGTGAGAATACTGAAGCTTACGAGTGCGGTGGTGGGAGTGCTTGGCATTTTCGTCGCCATTGCCATGATAGGGGTGAAGAGCATCATTGACGCTTGGTGGACGCTAAGCTCCATCTTCTCAGGTGGCATGCTCGGATTGTTCCTTCTTGGCTATTGCTCGCGCCGTTCAGGCAAGGTGCAAGCCATTGTTGGCACCATCTGCGGTGTGCTTGTGATAGCGTGGATTTCGCTTGCCGGCCAGCTAAACTTGCCGGGTACCCACCTTCATGGCTATCTTGCCATTGTGCTGGGCACCATGACCATCTTCGTGGTGGGCTTCCTGCTCACTGTCTTGGCCGGTAAGAAGCGGGCCTGACAATTGCGGATTAATAATTAAACTTAAGTTAGATGCACTCTCCTCCCTATGCTTTAGGGAGAAGAGAGGCGTCTAAAAATTTACAATATTCCTATAATACAGTAAACCTATGCGACTGCGGACAATATTTAAATGCCTGCTGGCGTGTTTCTTTTTATTCCCTTTAGGGGTGGAGGCACAATTAATAGAAAAAGAGTATAGAACTGGTTTGGTTATGGACGATGAGGCTTACGACAAGCTGCCAGAACAAGCCACACAGTTAACAAGAGGCTATACCATACTCCCACGGAGCCACTCCTTGAAGCAATACTGTCCGACACCCAAGAGCCAAGGCAATTATGGCACTTGCACGTCTTGGGCCGCTGCCTATGCTGCACGTACAATAGCTGAGGCTATTAAGAATGGTTGGACTGACAGGGCAGTGATAGACAGAGAGTCGTTCTCACCTCCTTTTGTCTACAAACAAATTAAGAGCTCCACTGATTATAATTGTCAGAATGGCTCATATCCGGGCCATGCCCTTGAAGTTATGAAAATAAAAGGGGTGCCAAAGTACAACACTTTCCATCCGATGTGTGTTGACATCATTCCCGCTTATGTGTTTTCGTCGGCTTTCGACTACAGAATTGACAATTATTTCAAGCTGTTTTCAAAATACGAAGCTTACCAGGCTAAGATAAATAAGACCAAGAAAGCCATAAGCGAGAATTGCCCTGTGGTCATCGGTATGGACTGTTACAAGTCTTTTAATTATGCCAAGGATTGCTGGAATGGCTTGAAAGATGTGAACTTAGGTGGTCATGCAATGTGTGTTGTTGGCTATGACGACGACAAGTATGGCGGCTCTTTCCTGCTGATGAACAGTTGGGGAACTAGCTGGGGCAATGGTGGCTTCACTTGGGTGAGGTATAATGACTACGCTTCTTCAACGTGGTATGCCTTTCAGATGTATGTTGCCAAGTCATCACCAAAGCCGAAACCAGAGCCACAACCGGCTCCTAAGCCCCAGCCTCAAGGCAATATCGTGTTCACATGGTTAAGTCCTGCCACTGCGAACTCGTCTAAATATCCTCTTAAAGTACTCGTAGATGCTCCAAGTCAGGTTACAAACACGTCGGTAACTGTGAATGGCAGCAAGATGCGTGGCGTGGTTCCGGTCAATAATGATGGCCATAAGCATTCTGTAAACATGGATGTTGTGTTGCGGCCGGGAGCAAATACGATTGTTGTAAGTGCCACTGCCGGTGGGCGAACAAGCAGCATCAGCAAGTCAGTAACTTACAATTCGGTTAAGAAAAACTCATTTGCGGGCGATTTCTATGTGCAGCTTGCCACCGGAGAGAAGATGCCGGTGAGCCTTCAAAGCTCAAATTCGTTGCCCGTTTACAGGGTTGACGGAAGTTACATATCGGGCACACGCTATCGCGTTTACATTTCTAATAGGGAGCCGGCCTATGTATATGTGATAGCTTCTGACCTTACTAACGTTACCAACAAGGTTTTTCCACCTGCCGATAACATAAGTCCGGCTCTCGTATACCATGACAACCACATAGCATTGCCAGATGAAAAGTGGTACATGCAAATGGACAACACCGTGGGAACCGACTATCTTTGCGTGCTTTACTCTAAGTATCCTATCGACATTAATACTACTATAGCAAAGATGAATGCATCTGCCGGAAGTTTCTATCAGCGCCTGAGGGCAGCTCTTGGCAGTAGCCTCGTGCCGAAATCGGATATATCTCTCACCACTGCAGCTATAGGATTCAACTCCAAAACCGATAAGACAGTTATTCCATTGGTATTGGAAATAGCCCATAAATAGATGCTTTAGCTTCATTAAACCTATAGTTTAGTAAACATGGAAAAACAAGTTATGCACATCAGAATAATATCAGGCAAATCATATTCCAAGGGCATTATAGTGCTTTTTCTGATGCTTTGGGGCGCTTATATCAGTGCCGTGGCTCAAACGAAGTATGAATTTAAGGGCAAGAGAGGTTCCTCAGGGCTAACGTTTGTCATGCGTAGCAACAAGTGTGGCTATATTAATGATAGTGGCAAGGAGGTGGTTCCGCTCGTATATGAGTATGAAAGTAGCTATTCTTCAGAAAAAGGCTACTTGGAAATATGGAATAATGAGCTGCTTGTAAGGGTGAAGCGAAATGGCAAATACGGTATGATAAACGCTCAGGGCCATGAGGTTATACCGCCAATTTATGACGAAATAGTCAGGGTTTGCATTGAGAATGACAGCGATTATATAAGGTTTAGGAAATCGGGAAAATATGGAATGGTAAACAGCAAGAATCTAACTGTCATTCCTTTCGATTACGATGACTTGGAAAAACGTTTCCTTTGCCCTCTCATTTATGCCAAGCTCAATGGCAAATATGGATTTATAGACAAGAATAACAAAGTGGTAGCGCCTTTCAAATATGACGCAACAAACGGCTTTCGTTATTCTGACGCTAAGATGGCTCCGGTTAGTATGAATGGCAAATATGGCTATATAGACATTTCGGGGCAAGAAGTCATACCGTTTAAATACGAGTTTGCCGACTGCTTCAGTCAGGGACTGGCAGCTGTTGTAAGCAATGGAAAGGTGGGATTCATCAACGAAAGCGGAGAGCTGGCTATTCCTTTCCTTTACGATGCTGTCTATTCTTATGGCAATTTAGAATCCTCTTTCTGGCCTGGATATGCAATAGTGAAGAAAGATAAATGGGGAATGATAAATAAAGAGGGCAAGGTGTTGATTCCTTTTATTTATGATTCTCATTCTTACTACAATAGTTCCATGATTGTATTGACCAGGAATAGAGATAAATTTTATTTCGACAAGGCTGGAAACAAGTATTATTCTGAAGTTGAATTTCGTGAGAAGAGCGCTGAGAATATGGCCAAGCAAGGCTACGCAGATGCTCAATACGAATTGGGTAAGTACTATTATTTTGGTAGAAAAGGCTATACCAAGGACTACGGTCAAGCCTTTCAGTGGTTCAATCGTTCGGCTTTGGGCGGCAATGAGTATGCTCAGTACTACCTGGGTTGGCAGTATGAGTATGGGCAAGGCACGACAAAGGACATCAATTTGGCAAAGAAGTGGTACGGAGAGAGTGCCAAAAAGGGCTATCAGCAGGCAATAGAGCGCCTTGCCAAGCTTGAAGGTGAGACAGATCCAAATCCTTCGCCAAAGCCATCTCCCCGCCCTGTACGCGCTAAGCCTTCACTTTCGTGGACTCTTCCCGACTGTGTCTATTCTGACAGACTTAGCATTCAGGTCAAGGTTAAGTCGAAATCAAAAATAGAAAGCAGCAAAGTTTCAGTCAATGGTGCCACGAGAGGCATAAGCTCTGTGGTCAACGATAGTGCCGACTTCCTTATTTCGCGCGAAATGACCTTGCAACCGGGCATGAACAACATACTCGTTGAGGTGGCAAACTCAGCAGGCAAGACGTCGGAAACCAAAACCGTGAGGTACCTGAACCGGCAGGAGGAGACTACGCCAAAGCCGCAGCCGAAGCCCAATTCCGTTAACAATACAAGCACGCAGAGGCGATTGGCGCTCGTTATAGGCAATGCTTCTTATCAGTATGTTGATAAGTTGGCTAAGACAACCAATGATGCCAGCGACATTGCCACTAAGCTAAGGCAATTCGGATTCACCGTTATTGAGAAGCAAAATATGTCGCAAGTGGAATTCAACAGGGCAATAAGCGATTTCGGACAGAAGGCATCGGGCTACGATGTGTCGCTATTCTATTATGCCGGACATGCCATAGAGAGCGACGGAATTAACTATTTGATACCAACAGATGCCAAGGTGGAGCAGAAGGTGGACCTTATGACGAAGTGCGTTAACGCCAACTTTATATTGGAGAGTCTGCAAGATGCCAAGAGCAAGACTAACATAATAGTGCTCGATGCATGCCGAGACAATCCTTTTAAAGCTTCTTGGGCACGGTCGAGGGGGGCTTCCGGAGGCGGATTAGCCCACATGGAAGGCTCTGATGGCACCTATTTCATGTTTGCAACTAGCCCTGGCAAGGAGGCCTATGATGGCAATAACAGGAACAGCCCGTTTACATCGGCCTTCCTTACAAGCTTGGACCGGAGCGCCAACTTGCCGTTAGAGTTGTTTGCTAAGCAAGTGGTCAGGCTCACGTTGCAGAACTCCAACAGCACGCAAAGGCCGTGGATAGCGGGCTCTTTGCTTGGCGACTTCTACTTCAAGCAAAAATAGCGTGGCCTGCTTCTACTGATATTTGGGGTTAGAAACATTCATATTATAC
>CAZUWO010000129.1:0-8555 GCA_964623995.1 uncultured Prevotella sp.
ATGAGTATTTGCCAAACGGCAGTAACCGCTGGGATGGCCTTAAGTATTCAAACAAACTAAGCCACATGGCTAGGGCTTTGAGCGACATGGGCACCGATAAGATTAAGATAGGGTGTGCAGTCATAGGCGTGTCGGAGGTGGAAAATGACCGTGTTCTTACTGATCTTGTGGCTCAACCTAAGCTTGCGGAAAGAGGTTACAAATTCGTACATATAGAAGGTCCAGACCGTCGAGGTGTGGATTGTGCCTTACTTTATTTGCCATCTTTGGTAACTATACGTTCAACTAAATTGATTCCATATGTTAATCACTTCAGTGATGTCCACGATTTTGTTACCCGTGGCTTCTTCACTGTTGAGGCATCGATGGCCGGAGAACCTGTTGCGTTCATAGTAAACCACTTGCCGAGCCGCTTGGGGGGGAAGTCATCAAGGCTCAGAATACAAGGAGCCGAGCAGATTAGAGCCGTTAAGGATTCTCTGTTGAGGGTTAATCCTAATACAAAAATATTTGTAATGGGCGATATGAATGATGATCCCACAGATGAAAGTATGACCGTCGGACTGAAAGGAAAGGCCAATATTAAAGATGTGAAGGAAGGAGACATGTATAATCCATGGTATAACATATTGGCAAAAGAGGGTAAAGGTACTCTCATGTATCGTGGAGAATGGAATCTGTTTGACCAAATTCTGCTTACACCTAATATGCTTAACAGCCCAGACAAGCCCAAAGACTTCTCTACATTGAAGTTCTTTACCAATAAGGTGCAGCGCATGTCATATCTCTTTCAGACGGAAGGACAGTATAAAGGCTCGCCACGGCGCACTTTTGGTAGTGGTGCCTGGCTTAACGGGTACTCTGATCACTTGCCGGTAGTTGTTTATCTTATCAAGGAAAAGAAATAACAGTAATACAAATATTATAAAAGAAAAAGCAAAAGGAAATGAAAAAAACGATACTCATTTTTCTTGTCGCAATGCTAACTATACCTTCGGTGGCAGCAAATGTACTGATACTGATACCGAAAAGTGGACAGCCGACATCGTTTGAGCTTCGCAATTCACCGACAATTACATTTAGTGACTCTAAAGTCATTGTGGAATGTGGCCAACAACAACTGAGTTATGAGCGATCGGATGTGAGCTCTTTTCAATTTAAAGATGAATTGCCCACATCTATTTCTTTCGCAAAGAACGTAGCAACAGAAAATGTAACAGTAATTACTCCTGATGGACGTGTGGTGTTGAGTCAGCCTTCTTCTACGGTCATCAATTTACAACAGTTGGGCAGTGGCGTCTTTATTGTGCACCAGGGGATTAATACCTTTAAAGTAATCAACAAATGAAGAAGCAATTACTTTTAGCATTTATGATCTTGACTGGGCTTAACGCTACAGCTCAAGACTCGTTATATTTTAGCAGAGTTAATACAATCCATGCTTTTCCTGTTGATAGCATAAGCATAACGGCCAATAATGAAAATGTTCTTGTGACAAGAACAAGCGGTACTGAGACTTATCCCATAAGCCATGTAGACAGCATGACTTTCTCGGTGCCTTCGTTTTATAAGGTTCAGAATGTAGGTCACACTTACTTTAACGAGACTTTCAGTTCTTCATTTGGCACATTCTCAGTAAGCACGCCCAGTGGATTGCCGTGGATTATAGATTATAAAACAGCCAAAGGTACTGGCTATATTAACAGCGTAATAACAGCCGGCAGCAGTTATCTGCTTTCTCAGCCCGTTGATCTTGTTCGTAGTGATGGTGCAAAGCTGTCTTTCAGTTACATTTTAAGATACGTACAGAGTGGTGTAGAGAACAAAGTGCTTGTTACAGACTTCTATACTGGCGATCCTTCAACTACAGAATGGACTGATCTTAATGTTACATTAACCCAAGGATCCGATTGGAGCACTTTCAGCAATGCCACGGTTCAGCTGCCACAGCGTTTCATAGGTTGCAGTCATGTGGTGATAGCATTCTATTACAGCTGTACTTCAGCTGTCTCATCTACTTGGGAGATAAAGAATGTTAGTCTCACTGAGACCGGTGATGTTAATAAAGGTGGCGACAGTACATCTACAGATTCAACCAATTTAAACAAGAATATTGTTTCAAGCTCGGCTCCTTATAGTTGGCGTCTCGAATATCCTCACCTTCATAATGGTGCAAACGATCTTGTCGTTGTTCACAAAACTGATGATCTTGGCATTACTTATTCACTTGAATGGGATTGTTCAAAACGTGCTCAGCGATGGACTTGCTTCCAATTCCATAACGGTCTACCTAATAATAATGTAAAACGCAATGAGGATTGGAAGGAAGATGATTTGATCCCATACGAATATAGAACTCACAATTCCGATTATTCCGGTTCCGGTTACAGTCGTGGACACATGTGTGCATCTTACGATCGGCAAACCAGTGTTGAGCAAAATAAGCAGACTTTCTATCTAAGCAACATGCAACCTCAACTCTCTGACCACAATGCTGGTATTTGGTTAAGACTCGAACAGAAAGTTCAGGATTGGGGATATCACGGAACTTATCGTGACACTCTCTATGTAGTAAAAGGTGGAACTATTGATAAAGAAGAAGACATTTTGGCTTATACCCGCACACAAATGATAGTTCCACGTTACTTCTACATGTGCTTGCTTGCAGTAAAAGATGGAAAGTACAAAGCCATTGGCTTTTGGACAAAACATGAAAAAGCCGCTGATAATGCTACAATAACCTCCTTTGCCAAAAGCATTGACGAAATAGAAGAATTGACAGGAATAGATTTCTTCTGCAATTTGCCCGATGAAATCGAGGCAGAAGTAGAGAAAAGTTACAATCTAAGTGATTGGGGATTATGATAGTACGAGAATCAAAATATTTTATTAACAGTTTAAATTATTGACTATGTTTAAATCTTTACGCTTAACAATGCTTGCGATACTTGCTATTATTGCTGGAGTACAATTGCAGGCAAAGACTGTAACGTTTGACTTTATCAACAACGGTCTAAAAATGTTTGACGGTATTACAGCTGTCTCTTCAACTACTAGTACAGATGGTGATTTTACGGAAGAAAAGTCTTACACACTTGATGGGGTTACAATTACGGTTTCTCCATCTGGTGGTAGAAATGCAAATCGCTTTTGGTCGTGGGATAATGGTTCCCAACTTCGTATTTATGGCGGAACAATTAAATTCTCTTCCACGGAAAAGATGACAGGCATGAAGTTCACTCAACCTTCAAAATCGCCTAAGTGGTCTGCTCCGTCTGCATCTGTTGGAACTGTTTCAACTGATGAATGGACTTACAGTGAAGGTACAACAGAGGTAACTTTCACATTTTCTGCACAGTGTCGTATGAATTCTGTTACTGTTACACTTGGTGATGGTGGCGATACACCAAATCCTCCGACGCCAACCACTCCTACAGATGTTGCCAATATAGCAGCATTTAATGCTCTGACAGAAGGTGCTACGGCCAATCTGACACTGACAAATGCACAGGTGCAATACACTTTTACTTCAACAAATGGCAATACAAGTACATTTATAAAGGATGCTACCGGCGCTTTGATGCTCTACAATTCAGGACTTATTCTTGCTGCTAATCAGGTGGTTAATGGCACAGTTGTTCTCCTGCGTGCTGCTTATAACCAAATGATTCAGGCTACTGCGGTTACAGGTCAGACCAACGCTAACAGTCTAACCATTACAGATGGTGCCGCTGTAGTTCCTTCAGAGATAACCATACCCCAAGCTTCAAACTATGTGTCTTATCTTGTTCAGCTTAAAAATGTAAAGATAATATCGGTTGCTGGCAGCAAATACACAGACTACTATGCAGTATCCGGTACTGACACTATACAGGTATACAACGGCTTCCACTTGACAGAAGCCAACTTGAAGGATATGGCAAGCGCAAATGTTACAGGTATCATTGAGCGTTACAACAATAAGTATGAAATTTGCCCGACTATAGCTCTTGAAAACAATGACGGAACACCAAATCCTCCTACACCAAGTGGCGCTAAGTCGTTGCCTTACGAGAAGGATTTTGTTGCTGATGGTATTGATGACTTTACGGTAAATACTGTAGTCAATACTGATGCTGTTTCTGAAATTTGGAAACATAATTCTACTTATGGAGCAACAGCTAACGGATATATAAACAGAGAGAATCATGTAATCGTTAGTTATCTTGTTTCGCCCGTTATTAACCTGACAACAGCAAAGAAACCTCAGCTTACATATGAGCACTTAGGCCGTTACTTTGGAGATCCTTCTAAAGAAGCCACTATACATGTTATTGATGCTGCAACCAAAGATACCACAGCATTGACCATAAATCATTATTTTGACAACGCAACTAATGATGTATCTGTCAATGATACTATTGACCTTTCAAAGTATGTTGGCAAGAATGTTCAGATAGCATTCCGCTATGAGAGTAATGCAGTAAACGCTGGCCGCTGGCAGATTAAGAACATGAAGGTGGCCGAAGCTACAGGTACAGTTACTCCAGTTGATACAGTCAAGGCCGCAAACATTGCTGAATTCCTCGCTTTGGCTGAGAATACAAATGCTCAACTGACACTGACAGACGCACAGGTGCTCTACACTTGGACTTCGAACAATAATAACAACAGTACGTTTGTAAGGGATGCTTCAGGTGCTCTCTTGCTTTACAATGCTGGTCTCGACCTTACCGCAAACCAGGTTGTCAATGGCAAGGTCATGTTGCAGCGTGCCGCTTATAACAAAATGCCTCAAGCTAAGGCTATTAGTGGCTCAACAAGCAAGAATGGTTTGACTATTACCGATGGCACGGCGGCCGCACCAGCAAAGATTACCCCTGCTCAGGGAGCCTCTAATGTGGCCAACCTCGTTGAGGTTACTGATGTTACAATTAGGGAAACAGCTGGAAAGTTCTATGCAGTTTCTGGTAAAGACAGCATACAACTCTATAATGGTTTCCACCTTGAGGGCATTACTCTTGCCACAACGGCTGAGGGGTATGTTGCTACAGTAACAGGTATTGTAGAACAGTACAATTCTACTTATGAGCTTTATCCTATCGACATAAAGCTTATCAGTACTGGCATCAATGATATTAATGCAGATAAGACTATCAAGAATGATGCCATCTATAACATCGCAGGTCAGCGTGTAGGTAGGAACTACCGTGGTGTGGTTATCATTAATGGCAAGAAGTACATCAACAAGTAAGTATATCTGCTTTAGAAAATTTACATAATGAAGTCCCCGTTCTGCGTAAAACAGCACGGGGACTTTTTATATGGTAAGCAAAAAAACAACAATAAAATGCTTGCAGATTAATTAATTATTGCTACCTTTGCACTCGCTTAATGCAAAAAGTCGGCATAGCTCAGTTGGTTAGAGTATCACCTTGACATGGTGGGGGTCCTTGGTCCGAATCCAAGTGTCGACACAGATATAAGCCACTGATTATCAGTGGCTTATTTCGTTTATAGGGATTGAGATTAAATTTCTGCTACACTTTTGCTACATTTCGCATTTTGCTATGTCATAAATTAGTTGTATCTTTACAACGTAATTATAACAGCAAAATTCATATTATGGCTAAATTCTTTCTTAGAACTTCTCAGAAGAAAGGACCTGGTAGTCTTTATCTGAGAGTGAACAGACCAAAGTTGAACATATCTTGGTGGGTATGCTCAGGTATATCAGTTGACATTGAATCATGGAATAAGGCTCAGAAATCTCCCAAAGCACTCAGAGCTTACTTTGCCACAGATAAAGGTAAAGAGGTGCAAGATAAGATGGATGATGTCGAAGGTATCATCAAGAAACTCTTTGAGAACAAGACGTTGACTTGCAATAATGACAAGGCTAAACTCGACAAGGCTATTATGGATGTCATTAATGTCAAGGCAACCAAGGCTTTGGAAGAAGTTAAAGAGCAAAAGCGAGAAGAGAAAGAAAAAGAGTTGCGTGGCATTGTCAACTACTACGATTTCTTCATGCAGAGTATCGCCGATGGCACTATTAGAAAAGGCAAAAACAGTACAGAATACAAAGAAAACAGTTTGTCCGTGTGGCGAACCTTTGGTAACCATCTACATGACTATCTGAAATACAAGGGTGATGAGGCTATGACATTCGACTCAATCAATCGTGCCTTTGCTGATGGTTTTGTCTCTTATCTGGAAGGTGAAGGATTAATGGCAGGAACCATCAATCAGCAAGTGATTTGTTTCCGCAGACTTTGTAATGCAGCAGCTGAGGATGAACGCAATCACAACCTTATTAGCGTGAAGGTATGGCATGAACGCAAAGTTGACGATCGAGACAAACGAGCCGAGATTGTCCTGTCAGACGAAGAAGTTGACGCTCTTTACAACATAAAGTTGGATGGTCAACGTGAACAAGTACGTGATGTATGGATGTTGGGCTTTTTGTCGGCTCAGAGGGTCAGCGATTACTCAACTTTCAGTAAGGACAACTTCAAGGTTACTAAAAGAGGTTTGCCCGTGATTGTTCTGCAACAGAAAAAGACTTTGAATGACGTTGTAATTCCTGTCCTTGATGACCGTGTAGCCGAGTTATGTAAGAAGTACAACTACAATTTCCCAAAGTTGACAAGAGATACCATTAATAGACAGATAAAGAAGATTCTTAAAGACCTTGCTACAAGCGTGCCTTCGTTAAACGAATGGAGCAGAACAATCCTAAGTGTGCGTGAACGTCAAAAGGAGCAGTCTTACCTCGACATGAGAGAACGTGTGGCTAACGGAGAGAAGCTGCATGGTGAAGAGTCCAAACGTTACAAGCGCATGAAGGCATACGCCGATGAACATGACAGTGGTGATATGCTGTGGAAACGAGATTATTCTGGAGCCGTTATCAAGCAGAAATGGGAACTTGTAACCTGTCACACTTCTCGTAGGTCTGCCGTTACAAGTATGTACGACACAGGACTTTATGATATTCGAGACATGATGAGTATCAGCGGTCACACAACAATCAGCAACTTCGAGAAATACATCAAGCGTGGCAGCATCGAACAGGCGGAACGAATAGCAGAGAAGGCACGAAAGGCAAAAGAAATCAAAATGAGAAAGGTAGAGTAAATATGAGAGACCAATTCGTAAAGACACGGTATTTTCTACACAAATTGTCACAAGCTACACATGATAGTATATCCATAGCTCAGAATGACATTAGAAAAAATGATGAATCCTTCTGGCTTAATATACTTGCTAAAGATAACAAAATTCTTGATACATTTGATGAGCAAGATAAGAAATGCACTCGTGAGGTCTGGCCTGTAATTATACAAGAATTATTTGATAGTGTTGAATATAGCCGTGATCTCCAACAAGCATACGATTCATGGATGAACCTTTTAATACAAGATGGACCTTCCACTTACACTGACAAGAACATAACAGAATACTTTGAAAGTAATGCTAAATGTAGTCTCGAAATATTTGATGTATGTAGAAGGACATTACGCCGTGTTCGAGATAAAGTTAGTTATTTGTTCTGGAGAATCCAAGAAATGAAATTGGAATATGACCTACATGACAAGGAATATTATTGCCTTTATCCAATTTTTTCTTCTCTCAAAGAGTCAGATGGCTCTGCTTATGAATATGTCAATGGACCAGAAGAAGATGATGAAGAAGAAATTAACATGGCTATAAAACTTAGTAAGTCAGTCTCTCAATTATTTACTACTAAAGAAGATTATAGGAATTTCTTTGATGACGATAATAAACTAAGTTGTGCAAGTTGGGCTCGAAAGGCTTGGAAGTTCATTCAATCTAATAGATTGAGTTTGGATTTAAAAGGAGACAAAAAGACCTTGTACGAAGAAATCAAAAGGGAGCACCCAAACATTGCAGGATTAACTACATTCACACACACATTGAATGATTTATATAAAAGCTCTCTGTAAAAGGAGAGTTTTTATTCTTATATTATTCCATTTATTACTTTATCATTACTCTAATTACTCTATCACTACGCTATCTTAATTTGTATTACTTTATTGATTACCTTCGCAACGTCAACCATTTAGTAGTAAGCCTTGACACACTTGTGAACGATGTGAGGCATAGGCAGTGGTGAAGGGAAGAATATTCTTTGTGTCAAACCACCGAGCCGACTTAATAAACTATGGAATTATTTCCCAAGTTGGTATCGGAAGCGATACCTGTATTTGAACAGTGGCTTCGGTCTACCGTTCGAGACGAGATGCAAAAGACGTTGGAGGCGGACAGAGTAAAGGCAAAGCCTCAGCGCAACTACTCACGTGATGAGGTATGCGAGCTGTTGCATATCAGCAAGCCAACATTGTGGGCTAAGACCAAGAGTGGAGAGATTGTGGCAACTCATGTAGGACGAAGAGTTCTTTACTCTGAGTCTGAGGTTAAACGTTTAGCAGGGGAGGCATAACTATGGAAGAAAAACAAATGGCAGCAACCGTAGCTGCTACCACCAACACCAATACAAAGGTAAGCAATTCTTCCAACATGACCAAGCCAACGGAAGAGAAAATCAA
>CAZUWO010000130.1:0-3333 GCA_964623995.1 uncultured Prevotella sp.
TATAGACTTCGACTTTTCAAAAAGCCGTCTTATAGATGCGCAAAACATCTACCACAAGATGGAAAAGCGCAATTTGGCAGCAGCCTATAAGTTCTACACCGGTCATAAAATGGAGGATGACCTTGAAGCACATCGCGCCGATCAAGACACAGAAGCCACATATAAGGTGCTGCAAGGTGAGCTTGACATGTACGCTCCTGGCAAGCAAGAAGAACCCGATCGCGTACTGAACAACGACATGAATGAGCTGGCAGAATTCTCACGTATGAATGACTATGTAGACTTCGCTGGTAGGATTGTGTGGGCGGACCATGATCTGTTTGGCAATAAGTTCGTTGATATAAACGGTAAGCCATGCAAGCGCGAGGTCTTCAACTTTGGGAAATACCGAGGCTATCCCGTTACCGAAATATTCAGGAAGGATCCAAGTTATTACAGCTGGATGGAGAATGCAGACTTCCCTCTCAACACAAAGCAAGTGCTTACACGCATACGTCTAAAGGATTTGAGCCGTCGCTGATTAATCTAATCCACAGTATTATAGTATGAGATTGTTGACTGCCATATTGATTTTGTTTGTCTTATGCCCTCTGACGTTGAAGTCGCAGGAGCTCGATGCACGCATACGCATCAACCATAGCCAAATACAAGGTACCGATGCAAGCGTCTTTGAGAATCTCGAACAGGAGCTTCAGCAGTTTATGGACGAAAAGCAATGGACCTCATTGCAATTCCACAAAAACGAGAGGATACAATGCAACTTCAATATAACTGTCAAGAAATACGATCAGTCACAGAACCTTTTCACATGCTCGGCACTCATTCAAGCCAATCGTCCTGTATACAATGCAGCCTATACCACTACATTGTTTATGAATCAGGACAACGATTTTAACTTTGAATTTGCGCAATTCGATAAGCTAGAGTTCAATGAAGAAACCATAGACAATCAGTTGATGGCATTGATGGGCTACTATGCTTATTTAATAATAGGCATGGATCTGGACAGTTTCTCTCCTATGGGAGGTGAAGATGTACTGCAAAGGTGCATGAATCTGGCGAACAATGCACAGAATCTGACTTTTACCGGTTGGAAAGCATTTGATTCCGACCGAAACAGATTTGCCATTATCAACGATTATCTTGATGGTGCCATGCAACCTTTCCGACAATTACAATATGATTACTATCGTACAGGACTTGATGAAATGGCCAACAATGCTGACCGAGGACGTACAAATATTACCACGGCCTTGGAAAACGACTTGAAAAAATGCCATGAAGACCGTCCTATGAGTTCACTTCCACAACTTTGGACTGATTTTAAGAAAGAGGAACTCGGCAACATATATAAAGGTAAAGGCACGCAAAAGGAGAAAGAAAGCGTATATGACATACTCTTCTCCATAAATGCCAGTCAAAACACAACATGGGAAAAAATAAAAGAATAATAGATTAAGGCAAAGTGCTAAAAGAACTGTTAATTCGAAATTTCGCCCTCATACCAGAGCTATCCATCCAGTTTCACCCCGGATTTTCGGTTATAACCGGTGAGACTGGTGCAGGAAAGAGCATCATTCTTGGTGCCATAGGATTGCTCCTTGGCAACCGCGCCGACTCAAAAGCAATTCGGGAGGGTGCGCAAAAGTGTGTAATAGAAGCCCATTTCTCAATTAAGAACTATGATTTAAAGAATTTTTTTGAGCAAAATGACATAGATTACGATGCTGAAGACTGTATTATAAGAAGAGAATTAACAGCAAATGGTAAGTCTCGAGGCTTTATAAATGACCAACCGGTATCACTTTCGCTGATGCGTGAGCTAGGACAAAGACTCATTGATATTCACTCCCCGCATCAGAATCTGCTACTTCAGAAAGAAGACTTCCAACTGAATGTGCTTGATGTTATAGCCGCCGACAGTAAACTTCTTAAAGAATATGCTGAAGCTTTTAAGGCTCTTAAGATAGCGAAGAAGCAACTTGACGACTATCTAGCCGAGCTTGACAAGGCTCGAACCAATGAAGACTTCATGCGGTTTCAATTGCAAGAGCTCGAAGCTGCAAGCCTTGATGGCTTATCACAAGAGGAGCTTGAGCAAAAGGCCGAGATGCTTCAACATGCCGAAGAGATAAAAACAGCACTCTTCGAAGCCAACAAGGCCCTTGAAGGCGACGATGACAATGGAGCAGTAGATGGAATAAGAATAGCGTCAAACTTGCTTGCACAAATTCTGAAAGTATACCATGATGCCGACAATCTTATAGAACGGCTCGACAGCGCCCTAATCGAAGTACGCGATATAGCCGATGAGCTGGGGGCAAAGTTGGATGATATAGACTTCAGTCCAGCCCAACTTGAGGAAGTAGAAAGCAAGCTTGATAACATTTATTCACTTCAACAGAAATATCATGTTGACACTATCAATGCTCTAATAGAGATGCGCGATAAGCTCAAGAAAGAGTTAAACAGCATAGATAATGCCGACACAATGCGTGAAGAGTATTCTGACAAAGTTGATAAATGCCGTAAACAATGCAACCAACTTGCAAATAAGCTCACTGAAGCAAGACGCAAATCTGCAAAAACAGTAGAGGAAAAGATGCACGATTTATTGCTTCAGCTTGGCATGCCGCATTCCCGCTTCCAAGTAACTTTGAACAAAAAGGACTACACTCCCACAGGCATCGACCAAGTGGAGTTCCTCTTCAGTGCTAACAACAGCTCACAGCTGCAACCCATAAGACAAGTAGCTTCGGGTGGAGAGATAGCCCGCGTAATGCTATCATTAAAGGCCCTGATAAGCGGAACAGTAAAATTGCCAACCATTATATTCGATGAGATAGATACAGGTGTAAGTGGGAAGATTGCAGGAAAGATGGCCTTGATCATGAAATCAATGGGAGACAACGACCGTCAGGTAATAAGCATAACCCACCTTCCACAAATAGCAGCTCGTGGAAGCCATCATTACAAAGTGTCAAAAGCTGAAACGGAAAACGGCACCGTAAGTACAATGAGGGAACTTAATGCCGAAGAGAGAGTGAAAGAACTGGCCCAGATGCTAAGTGGTGACAGCATCACAGAGGCTGCAATAAATAATGCAAAAGAACTATTAGAGCAAAAATGAGAAAATACGTAATATTATTACTCTTGGCACTGTGCTTTATAAGTGCCAGCGCACAAGACAAATCGGTAAAGAAAGCCGCCGATGCCACATTCACACTTGTGGTTTCTGATGCAAATGGCAAAGAATTGGCCCGTTCTAAAGGTGTATTCATATCTTCAGACGGTTGCGCCATATCACCTTGGACACCATTTAAGGGAGCTGCA
>CAZUWO010000130.1:3343-8523 GCA_964623995.1 uncultured Prevotella sp.
TAAAGCAATCGACAATAAAGGGCGTGAGCATCGTGTGGTGTGTCTGATTGGGGCCGACGAACTCTATGACCTTGCGAAATTCCGCGTGGAAGACGCTCCCACATTCCTGCCCATAGCATCACAAGTTTCCATGGGTTCACAAGCCTGGATAGTGGGTAAAGGCATTGTAAAAGCCAATGTAAACAAGGTGGAAACATTCAAAGACAAATACCATTACTACGTGCTTGGCACAGCTGCAGGCCAAGACAGTGAAGGAGCAGCAGTGGTGACAGCAGACGGTAAACTCATGGGCGTGTTTCATAAGTCCGATGCTGATGCCAGTGTTACAGATGCTTCTTACCCCAATACTTTCTCCACAGTTGGCCTTTCTGTCAACGATCCTGTACTGAAAGAATGTTCCTTGCCTGTAGAACTGCCCGATAAAGAGAGCGACGCACAAGTGGCCCTACTACTCGCAGCACAGGTCTCACCAACCAATTACCTTTGGACCGCAAATAGGTTTATTGCCAAATTCCCCCAACTTAACGACGGTTACAATGCCAAAAGTGGGATTCTTGCAGCACAAGGCGACTATGCCGGAGCCAAGAAAATACTAGAAGAAGGCATTGCTAAAGCCACTGACAAGGCTGAAGCCCACTTCAATCTGGCACGATTGGCATATCAATGTACGGCAGGAGGGCGCGACAGTGCAAAGGTACTCAGCATGGACGAAGCCGATGCAGAAGTAGATAAGGCCATCGCCGTAAACAACTTGCCGGTATATCGCCACCTTAAAGCACAGATAAAATTCTTCCGTGGACAATACCAAAACGCCTACGATGACTTCCTTGCGCTTACCAAAACCAACCTGCGCAATCCGGAACTATATCTGGAAATGGCCCAAAGTAAAGAACGGCTCAACGCTCCACAGCCTGAAGTTCTAGCCCTGCTCGATTCATGTATTGCACTATGCGACACGCCTTATGTAGCATCGAGTGCTCCATACTTCCTGGCTCGGGCTAACCAATACAACAATATGGGCGAATATCGCAAGGCCATGATAGACTATACTATGTATGAATACTTCAATCGAGGACGCTTGGGAGCTGACTTCTATTACACCCGTAGCGATTGCGAAATGAAAGGAAGAATCTATCAGGCCGCATTAAACGACATAACAGTGGCATGCATTCTCGACCGCACTAATCCTGTATACTTGGCAGTAAAAGGCAATTTGCACTTGCGTGTTGGACAATATGACGAAGCCATAGACGCAGCAGAGCGTTGCCTTAAGCTTGATCCAAACAACGCCGATGGATTACTTATACTCGGATTGGCACAATGCCGGAAGAACAATAAGACCGAAGGACTAGCCAATTTGGAGAAAGCCAAGGCCGCAGGAAACCCACAAGCCGACACGTATATAAAGAAATTCGGCAAATAAAATCATATCTTTAAGGAAAGCAAAATGGCCAAAGTTGTTTCACAACAACCTTGGCCTTTTCCAATTTCTAACTAACTTATTATCAACTATTCATTACTCATTTCTTTCCTTTGTAATGCAAATTTACAATATTTCCTAATATATTGTAGCAAAATAAGAGAAAAACTGTACGTAAACGTTTGCAGAATTAGGATAAATTATTAACTTTGCAGTAATATCTATCATTAAGTATTGCAAAAGAAATGCGTCAACGTAGAACTTCTCTCAAGGATTTAGCCGATGCACTTGGCGTAAGTATTGCCACAGTTTCGAGAGCCTTAAGAAACTCACATGAGGTAGGCGACGAAATGAAAGCCAAGGTTCAGACACTGGCAAGGAAGATGAACTACAGGCCAAACCCTTTTGCCCGAAGTCTGAGAAAAGAATCTACACACATCATTGGAGTAGTTCTTCCCGACCTTATTACCCACTACTACTCCACCGTACTTGACGGAATAGAAGAGTATGCCCGCAAGAATGGCTACACAGTGTTTAGTTCTAACTCGCACGAAGATTATCAACGGGAGTCACAAGCCATAGACTCGTTTATCGATATGCATGTGGACGGCATAATAGCTTGCCTGTCTCAGAACACGGAAGACTATTCCCACTTCACGGAAATACACAACATGGGCATTCCACTCGTGTTTTTTGCCCGTACATGTCTGCCTGAATTATTCTCACAAGTTGTTGCCGATGGCGACGTGGCAGCACAAAAAGCTACTCAACATTTGATAGAAACGGGCAGTAAACGGATAGCTTTCATAGGCGGGCCAAACAGGCTCGACATGGTAAGACGCCGCAAGCATGGATACTTGGAGGCTCTTCGCGACAACCATATACCAATAGACAGACGCTTGGTGATGTGTGGCAAAATAGACTTTCATGAAGCAAAAGACTCTGTTATCAAAATGTTGAAAAGCGATTATAGGCCAGACGCAATATTGGCCTTCAATGACATCATCACGCTTGCAGCTTTCGACGCCATCAGGACTTTAGGATTACGCATTCCTAAAGACGTTTCGCTCATAGGATTCACTGATTCTAACTGGGCCAATTTCATGACTCCGCGCATCAGTTGCATTGCTGACAAAGCCTTTGAGCAAGGCATGAAGGCTTGCGAATTGCTGCTTCGCAACATCAATGGCGACCAACACATATACCGTGAGGTCATACCCATGGAAATAAAGATAAGGGAAAGCTCTGCCAAACATGCGCCTATAAAGAGCAAAAACTCTTGATAGCCGACCACAAATTTCATTAACCGGCAAGTCTTTATTGCCAGGCAAAGCATCTTTATAAATACTATAAAATTGGCCATAAACCCTCAAAATAGACGGACTACATTTTCTATAAATGGCTCTTTAGTTTTCGTAAAGCCATTACAAAGCTTCCGTAACTTGATTACGAGACTTTTGTAACGTCGTTACGAAACTTCCGTAATGTCGTTACGGGACTCCCGTAATAAGATTACGAGACAGTCGTAACATGATTACCGTTTTTTCGCAATCATATTATATAGCTTCCACAATTCTTTTAAAGTAAATTTACCGCAATATACCCTCTTATTATTGCCGTTCAAAACAAGCAAGACGAAATGCCAAAGCAGATTATTTTTTATTCTTTTCCAGCTTTTTCAACCTATTATTAGGCTGAGGAGCGTCGGGCCAAAGCTCCAAAGCCTTTTTGTAATTAGCTATGGCAGCGTTGGTCATACCTTCCTTTTCACATTCTCTACCCATCACTGTATATTCCACAGCAAGCTTTCGCAGGCGCTTCTCTGTGGCCTTTCGCTCTAACTTCAGGATATCTATCTCGCGACGTTGCTGATTTATTATATCCAGCTTGCGCCGTATATAACGCAAGACAACTGGCTGTTCTATGTCGTAACGACTATGAATGGCCGTTAAGAAAGACTTGAGAAAAGAGCTGAAATCGCCCTTATCGAATGCTGCTACGGCATCATAATATGCCCGATCAGCCTTACTCTGGCGTAAAACCTTATCCATCAGATGGCTATCATTGTAGGATCGGGCAAAGTCTACGACTCTATCGTTGACAAAAACTTCACTTCTGCGTATGGGCTCACGCAATGTCAGCCCTTCAAGCGAGGTGCAACGTGACAGCGCCACATAAGCTTGTCCACCGGCAAAGACGCCACCCGAGAAGTCGATATTTACACGATTGAACGTCAGTCCCTGACTTTTGTGCACAGTAATAGCCCAAGCCAGCTTAACCGGAAACTGAACAAAGGTTCCTATTTCTTCCTCTTCTATCTTCTTCTCCTTATCATTGAAGTGATAGCGCACATTGCTCCACTTTGCCCGTTCCACCTCATATACATTGCCATCGTCGGTCTCTATCTCAAGCAAGTTGCCATCTTTGTCAATATCTACCACAACACCGAGGGTGCCATTAACCCACCGCCGCTCTATATCATTCTTTATAAAGATGACATGAGCCTGTGGTTTCAGTCTTAGTTCCATCGTGGTGGGCAGACTGCCCTCGGGAAATTCGCCCGTAATCTCACCCACAAGCGAAACTTCTTTGCCTGGCAACTTATCGAGCTGACGTGAGTTTATGTAATCCACCGTATCGCGACGGGTAGTCAAAGTTATGCTTAGCTTGCCGTCACCATGCGGTTCATCATGCGAAACGCACTGGTTTAGTCGGGCCAAATCAGCTATAGAGACATTGTTTGTACGTATATGGTCGAGTATTCCTATAAATACCGAGTCCTTCTGGCGGTAAACCTTCTTCAGCTCTATGCTGACAAGGCTCATCTCTTGCCACACTTTGGCATTGAAAAAGTAGGGCGAATCGTAGAACGGAGCAAGCAACTGACGGTCTTCTTCCTTTACAACAGGCTCCAGCTGGTAAACATCACCCACGAGCAGCAATTGCTTTCCGCCAAACGGTTCACGCATATTGTGGTTGTAGATGCGCAACACCTTATCAATAAAGTCGATAATGTCGGCCCGCACCATACTTATTTCGTCAATGATTATCAGCTCCACTTCGCGCAGTATCTTAACTTTCTCGCGGTTGTACTTGAGAGTTTCACGTATGTTGCGTGCAGTATAGCGTGAGTCGTTGGGCAATAACGGGTGGAAAGGCAGCTTGAAGAAGCTGTGCAGAGTACTGCCTCCGGCATTGATTGCGGCTATTCCAGTAGGGGCAAGGATTATGCGCTTCTTCTTGGTATTGGCCGCTATATATCGCAGAAACGTAGATTTGCCCGTCCCTGCCTTACCGGTAAGGAACAGCGAATTATGAGTAAAACGGATAATCTGGAGTGCATTTTGCAACTCCGGATTATCCAAATCTATCTGCTCTTTGATGTTTTCGTCAGACATCAAATGTTATCAAATGTAACGTTTTCTTCGCGAGCGTGCGTCTTATGTGGCTCCTTTTTCTGCTCAACAGCCGAAGATTGCGACTGGTTTGCCGACTTCGACGGTTCTGTTGCTTTAGGAGAGCCATTCTCATCGAGTTCTATCATGTCGTCACCTTCGCCATCTAGTGTCTCATCTATTTCCACATCGGTCGTGTCAACCTCAGCTGCGGCCTTCTTGGGGAAGTAAGTATCGCAGTTGTACATTGCACTTGTAATGTCCGGATCGGTTGGCTTGGCAAAATGCCCATGGTATTTGCTGTAAGCCGGATCATGGAATACACTATTGAGGAAGTATCCACAGATAGGCAATGCTGTCTTTGA
>CAZUWO010000131.1:0-5309 GCA_964623995.1 uncultured Prevotella sp.
CAGAAATCTTCAAGGAAGAAAGCTTCCGTAAGCGAACGGGCACCATAGAAGAAGTGCATCTCACGGTCAGTAGTGTGAAGCGTTTTAGTCATATACATGATCTGGGCACGCAATGGGGCCATTCCGGCACCCCCCCCTATCCATATCATTTCTTTCTTACTGTCGAAGTGAGGATGGAAATCACCATACGGTCCGCTCATCATCACCTTGTCGCCAGGCTTGAGCGAAAAGATGTAACTGGAACCAATGCCGGTAGGAACATCCTGAAAACCGACCTGAGGACGCGGCTTGAATGGTGTGGTGGCTATCCTGACTGTAAGCATTATTATGTCGCCTTCGTCGGGATAGTTAGCCATGGAATATGCGCGTACAGTAGGTTCAGGATTGTGAGCCTTAAGAGAGAAAATATTAAACTTGCGCCATGCACCGATATACTCCTCGCCAATGTCATTCTTGTCAAAGTCACGGTCGTAGTCAATAGTGTCATAAGAAGGTATACGTATTTGTGCATAAGAACCCGGAATGAAGTCCATGTGCTCGCCAGGGGGCAAAGCCACCTTGAATTCCTTTATGAACGACGACACATTCTTGTTGCTAATAACTGTGCACTCCCACTCCTTTACATTCAGAATATCGTCGAAAACGCGAATGCTTAGATTGCCCTTTACTTTGGTTTGGCAACCCAGCCGCCAATGCTCTTTTATTTCCTTACGCGTGAAGTGGGGGCGCTCTGTGTCGAGGATTTCTCCACCCCCCTCGAGAACCTGCAACCGGCATTGGCCACAACTGCCTTTACCACCACATGCTGACGACAGGTGTATACCGTTATCATTGAGGGTTGTGAGAAGGCTACCACCCTGCTCCACCTCCAGTTTCTGTTCACCATTGACGGTAATAACCACCTTTCCACTCGGACTAAGATACTTCTTGGCCACAAGCAGCACTACGACAAGTAGCATTATTACGGTAAGAAACACCAATATACTTAATGAAATAAATACTTCCATGATATATTATAAAATGTGGGGGTTAGAATTTCAATCCGCTGAAACACATCATGGCCATGGCCATAAGTCCTACAGTTATGAAGGCTATGCCCATGCCCCGGAGCGGACGGGGCACGTCGCTATATTGCATTTTCTCACGAATAGCACCAAAAGAGACAATTGCAAGAGTCCAGCCGAAGCCGCTTCCTATGGCATAGACAATGCTATCGCCGAAGCAAGTAATGGCCTGTGTGCTGGAAGGGTCCATCTGTATGCGCTGCTGCATGAAGAGTGAGGCTCCCATTATGGCACAGTTGACGGCTATAAGCGGTAGGAAAATACCCAAAGAGGCATAGAGCGAAGGACTGAACTTCTCGACAGCCATCTCTACAAGCTGCGTTATGCCAGCTATGACTGCTATGAAGAGAATGAAACTCAGATAGCTCAAATCAACGCCGTCAACCAGACAGTTAGGCCCGAGCACGTAAGTTTGAAGCAGATAGTCGACCGGTTCAGTGATGAGCAGCACAAAAGTAACGGCCACTCCTAAGCCTAACGATGTCTTAACATTCTTGCTCACGGCAAGGAAAGAGCACATGCCGAGGAAGTAAGCAAACACCATGTTGTCCACAAATATGGACCTGAAGAATAGTGATATAGCGTGTTCCATTTTGTATTCTTGTTATTTATAGATTTCAGAAAGTCACATACCATTAATGGAAGGGCATCCGCAGTCCTTATTTCTCCTTGGCAAAGAAGGCTCTATTTACCCAAATTATGCAACCAATAATGATGAGTGCAGTACACGACATGGTCATCATACCGTTGTTTATATAACCAAAGTCATAGGCTCCATCGGGAATGATGCGCAGTCCGAGCAGAGTGCCACGACCAAAGAGTTCTCGCACTGCACCCATAACCACGAGTATGGCAGCATAACCCAGTCCATTACCAACACCATCCAGGAATGAAGGCCAAGGCTTGTTGTTCATAGCGAAGGCCTCAAGACGTCCCATAAGGATGCAGTTGGTTATGATAAGACCCACATAGACAGAAAGCTGCACGCTCACATCGTAGGCAAAGGCTTTCAGTATTTCGTTAACCACTGTTACAAGTGCCGCAACCACAACCAGTTGCACTATTATACGAATGCGAACAGGTATAGTCTTGCGGATAATGGCAATTATAAGATTGGAGAAAGCGGTTATAACCGTTACGGCCAATCCCATTACGATGGCTGGTTTGAGCTGTGTGGTAACGGCCAAGGCACTGCAAATGCCAAGTACTTGCACCAAAATGGGGTTGTTTAGGTGCAAAGGCCCGGTGAATGCGGCCATATTTTGTTTGGATAATAAACTCATTTGACTAAGTTTTTATAGTTCTTGCTGATTATGAATATGCAAGTCTGCCAATGTAAAGATAATATTTTCAGTATGCCCATACAGTTGACACGCCTGCTTATATGGAATTCAGATACTAATTACTGTCCGTATTAAGGAAGTCAAGATACTGTCCGAGGCCCTTATGAGTGTCGTGAAGCATATCAGATACCCCATTGCTTGTGAGCGTTGCTCCGGTAACAGCATCAACCTGTGTAGCCGCATCGGTCTTCTTCTTCATAACAGAGAGGGCTATCTTGGAACGGTCATTACCTGCAAAGAGATGACGCCCACAAAACTGCTCCTGCCACTTCTGGTTGTCTTTTATCTCTGCTCCGAGGCCTGCAGTCTCACTCTCATGGTTGAAATAGGCCCCATAGACGGTAGACTTATCGGCATCTATGGCTATAAAACCATTTATTCCACCCCAAAGACCCATACCACGAATGGTGAGAACATATTTGGTTTGCCCGTTCAAATCAAAGGTATAGATGGTTCCATTTGTCTGTTTTTGCATATTTTTCAGCATCTTTGTATAGGTACGCTCAGTTTCTTCGTCGCCCAAATTGCGTATATTTAGGCTGGCAAGAATCTGCTTTTTCTGGTCGAGAGCCATGTTAGCTTGCTGCCGTGACTTTAAAGCCTGGTTGACAAAGGCTAGCAGGAAAGCCACAGCAATGACGATAACGGCAGAATAAATTAATGTGTATGTATTGCTATTAGTTTTCATTTTTTGTCCTCCGTTGTTTCTATTAGCCTGCTGCGCTTAAGTCTTTGGGCTATATTATGCTCAACAACACAATAGTCTATAAGCGGTGCGAACATGTTGCCGAACAATATGGCGAGCATCATTCCCTCCGGATAGCCCGGATTTATAACACGAATTATAACAGCCATGGCTCCTATGAGCAATCCGTAGACCCATTTGCCACTCTCTGTTCGGGCTGAAGTAACAGGATCAGTGGCCATAAACACAGCACCAAAACAAAAGCCTCCAAGTACGACATGCTCATACCAGGGAATAGGTGTCATGCCTAGAGCCGAGAAAAGAGCTGCCATCATTCCTCCACCCAAAAACACAGATAGCATTGTCTTCCAACTGGCTACTCCAGTCCACAGCAATATAAAGGCTCCGATGGCTATGGCTATAACACTCGTTTCGCCAACACTGCCTGGAATAAGGCCCGTTATCATATCGGAAAGTGTGTAAGGAATAGTATGACCGGCAGCTATATCGCCAAGTGGTGTGGCAGTGGTCAGAGCATCGGGCAAGTCGTTTCCCAAACCGAATATATTATTGCGGACCACCCAAACGGTATCGCCCGTCATGGTACTAGGATAAGAGAAGAATAGAAAAGCGCGAGCAACAAGGGCCACATTGAATATGTTCATACCCGTTCCACCAAAAATTTCCTTAGCAAATATAACGGCAAAGGCTATGGCTAGAACCATAATCCAAAGCGGAGTGGTTATGGGAATGATAAGGGGTATGATAATTCCGGTTACAAGATAGCCCTCTTGTATCTCCTCATTCTTCCATTGCGCCCAGGCAAACTCTATGCCCAGCCCCACTATATAGCTAACAAGTATTTTGGGTAGCAACGCAAGGAAGCCATAAAAAAACAGCTGCCAGAATGAAGAGCTGCCTAAAGCGTTGGCCGCTGCATAGTTTTGGTAGCCTATATTGTACATACCGAACAGTAGAGCAGGTAACAACGCAACCACAACAACGCTCATTATGCGCTTGGAGTCGATGGAGTCGTGAATGCTCACACCATTGGTAGATGTGGCAGAAGGCACATACAGAAAGGTGTCGAAGCCGTCGTAAAGGCTCTTCAGCAAATGTAGCCGTCCACCTTCTCCAAACTGTGGCCTTATTTTTTCAAGGTATTTGTGTAATCCCATGTTGGTATTTTGAATTTCAAATTATGGATTCTGAATCGTAGAGACACGTATAAAGCAGAACATTACTGTAAACTCCACACGTTAAGCATTCTCCTTCCGCAACGTGTCGAGACCCTGACGCACAATCTGTTGCAGAGGAAGTTTAGAACTGTCAACAAACTCGCAGAGGGCAAAATCCTCGGGTGCGACCTCGTAGATGCCCAATTGCTCCTGCCGGTCTATGTCGCCGGTAATGATGGACTTGATAAGATATTCGGGTAAAATATCCATGGGGAGCACTTTGTTATACTCTCCACTCATTATCATGTGGCGCTCTCCGCCCTTCACCCGCGCATCAAGGTCGTATTCTTTGTAGTTGCCCTGCAACCAGCTAAAGTAAGTTCGGGAAATTGAAAACTGATTGAAACGTGGCATAGCCCACCCTGCCAGCTCGTGGATGTCATCGCCTTCGGGTATTGCTATAACCTCTGACGTATGGGCACCAAGATAACAGAATTGGCCTTCAGCCTTATGACCGGTGAGCGGATTGCCATTGATAATACGCACATGGCGGTCACTGTCTATGTTGTCGGCTATAATATCGCTTATCAATGCTCCCACCTTAACTTTCATGTAGCCAGCCACTTTAACTTCACTACCGGCCACAGCAATGGTTCGGGTAAGGTCGACCATTCCGGTAAGGAACAGCCTTCCAAAGAAAATAACAGCCGAAGGGTCTACTGTCCACACAAGATTGTTCTTGCCAATCACCATGTTTTGGTTTACCTGAATGCCGACATTGCCGGCAGGACATGGACCTTGATACACCGTTAGTTCAGCATCGGTAATATGGGTGAGGGTATCTGCCTTCTGATTTGCACCTATACCAAGACGGACAGGAGCCACTTTTGACAAAGCGGTGATACCGGTTTGAAATGCCATCTCATTGCCTTGAAGTTCCAGTTCAAAGTCACTCTGCAATGGCATGTCTCTCAGCGTAGATACGAATATAGCCTGTGGCATGGTATCAGGGGTGGTACTGACGGCATAAGGCAACTGA
>CAZUWO010000131.1:5319-8519 GCA_964623995.1 uncultured Prevotella sp.
CAGCAACATTTAGCTTGCTGAACTGCCTCGACGCCTGTTCTGCATCTGGTTCTACACTAACAAAGAGCACCTTGCGCCGCTCACCTCTGGCTATTTCTTTTACAGTTCCGCTAACAGGAGATGCAAATCTTAATTCAGAATTACTCTTGCTGACAAACAATGGGTCACCGGCCAAGACCTTATCTCCTTCCTTTACCACAACTTTAGGCTTCAAGCCTATGAAGTCGTCGGGCACAAGGGCATACTCGTTGACGGGTTTCCTGCTTAGAACAGACTCAGGAGCCTTGCCTTTGAGCCTTATATCCAAGCCTTTATTCAACTTGATAATTCTTGCCATACAATAATATTATGTGGATAATGATAAATCGAGTTGTAACGAACAGTTGTGTGCAAATGTATGAAAAAAAAACGAATTAAGCTTAATCCTGAACAGGAAATTCTAAAATAGTCATATTATTTGGATACTTACTCAACACAGATAAACTTTACAACATTTTAATAATTAAAATTAAGATTAGAAATAGGAACTCACCAATGTTCCTGTTTTGCCGGTCCATATAAATCTATAGGCAAGGATATTTGCAAGGAAGTTAAGTATGACCGGCTTGGTCTGATGTATATGCTTTCCACCCTTCTTCAGCTTGACAAGTCCAAGATAGACACGCCTCACATCCTTATTATGTTTATCTACATTTGTATTTACCAATTTTCTTTACGAACCACAAATTATTTCTTTGGATTGCGAGAAAATATTTCATGAATACGTTTTATATCAAATTTGGGAGTTCTGTCGTAATAATAAATACCATTTTGTTCCTGTTCTACATCAGTAAACTGAGTATAGCAATATCCCCAAACCTTGTCGCTTAGACTTAATACCGCATCTATCTGACCCCTCAGCCTATTGAGAAATTCCTCTTCGCTCGTTGGTGGTTCTCCATATCCCCAAGACTGAGTTTGAGAATCTTTTGTCCATTTAATGCCACCTAATTCATCTATGACAAAAGGCATCTTGCCATTATACTGAGGAATATTAGAAGGTTCAGAGCCCAGACCATTAAAGCCAATATTCATTGACTTACCAGCAACACCGTCAGGCGTACGGAAGAAATTTCCTTTATCATAGATAACTTGCTTCAACTTTGCCGGATCCTGTTCATAGCTATGCATGCTCCAGATATCAGTCTTGATATGGCAACCTCCACTAGCATCATTTATCAGGCGGGTTGGGTCAAGAGCTTTCGTGATGTCATACAAGTCACTTACAAAACGGGGATATTCTATTGCATCAGGAGCCCATTCTTCATTAAGCGGTGTCCATATCACTATACTGGGATGGTTGCGGTCACGATTGATAACTTCTGTCCATTCAGCCAAGAAATTACGATCTGCAACAGGGTCATTAGCATCCATGCCC
Organism: uncultured Prevotella sp.; assembly: GCA_964623995.1. Lineage (GTDB taxonomy): Bacteria > Bacteroidota > Bacteroidia > Bacteroidales > Bacteroidaceae > Prevotella. The sequence goes on from CAZUWO010000131.1 coordinate 6,737, forward strand.
CAACTGGGAGCTTCGCCCCATGTGAGATAGCCTAATTTGTCAGCCCAATAATAGTATCTTTCTTCAAAGACTTTCTGATGCAAGCGCGCACCGTTGAAGCCTGCCTGCAGAGAGAGTTCTATATCATGACGCAATGCTTCGTCAGAAGGAGCCGTCCAGATTCCATCTGGATAAAAGCCTTGGTCAAGGACTAGCCTTTGGTAATACGGTTTATTATTAAGGTAAATGCGATTACCTTTTACACTCACTTTTCTAGCACCGACATAAGAATGCACTTCATCAATCACTTTACCCTTACTATTTATGACCTGATAAGTCAGGCCATAAAGAAAAGGAGACTCAGGTGACCATAATTTCATGCTTCTAACGTTAAGGACAGCTACGGCACTGGAAGAAGCTGCAACTTCAGTAGAAGCGACTGTCTTCTTGCCATCATTCAAAGTAATCCGAAGTTTATTGTCGCCTTCATGATAAAACCGCGGTTGAATAACAACTTGCTGGTTGTCTATATCTGTACGTACCCATGATGAACGAAGTCCTTCTGCATCTACAGGCTCCAACCACACACTCTGCCATATACCTGTTGTCCTAGTATAGTTGCAACTGTATGAAAACGCCTGCAAGCTTTGTTTTCCAGCAGGTTGATGTGTCGAATGAAGGTCACTTTCTGCATGCACCGTCAACTCGAACTTTTCACCAGCTTTGACATACGGTGTGATATCAAACTCAAACGAGGAGCTGCCTCCAAAATGTCTACCAATGAATTTACCATTTATGAAAACATCAGCACGGTAATATACTGCACCAAAATGAAGGATAATATTCTTGCTGTTCCAGGAAGAAGGCACGTCGACTGTACGATGGTACCATATTCCATTAATGAAATCTTTATACTCTACCCCTGAAAGTCTACTCTCTGGGCAGAACGGAACAGTTATCTTATCTTCTAAAGATATCTTACTTTGCAAACCACGCTGAAAACCGGAGTTGACTTGATCCAATTGGTAATCCCATTGTCCATTAAGACACTGCCAATCATTGCGTTGGAACTGAGGCCTAGGATACTCACTACGTGGTACGTTCTCCGCCAAGCAAGACATACTAACTAAAATAAACAATACGAATGTAATTAAAGCTGTCTTTTTCAAAATATATTAATTTTAGTTTATAATATAGTAATGTTTATGAACTTATTTCTTTACCGTTTTCTTTCCGTCCTGAATATATATGCCAGGAGGCAGTTTATCCATATCTTTTCCAACCAGCTGACCTTTCAAATTATATACAGGATTCTTTTCCTGCAAAATCATAGTTGCCTTTATACCGGTTGAGGTTTCTTCAATAGAGAACGCATCAAAGCCTACACCAGGATAAGTTTTTCCCGGATAGCGAATATTTCCATCAGTATCTCGCACTGTAAAGAAGAAATGGAAAGGATAACATTCCACTTGTCGTTGTTGCGTACTAACATCAGTCTTGCCATTTATAATGCCGAAAGCATTACGTATCCACAATTCAGCTAAATAGCTGACAGGCGTGTAGTCAACAGTAAATCCGTCACCACTGATACTCAATGCCTTTAATTCATCAGTAGGCTGAATGGTCACATCATTAAACCTTACGGTTGTTGTAACATTATCCTTTCCTTTTATTAGCAGAGGTGTCCAAGCATTCACCACATCACCTTCATTAAGCTTTCGGAAATGAAGTTGGACTGTGTTACCGTTTGCCTTAACAGAAGACGGTATGGCAGGTTGCATAAGATCTATAATATTTTTATTTA
>CAZUWO010000132.1:0-8385 GCA_964623995.1 uncultured Prevotella sp.
ACCCATGCTATTAACATTTGCTGTATTGAGTTTCGTAACATCAAGAGTAGTAAGAGAACTGCAGCCTGCAAACATGGAATACATGCTCTTAACTTTTGCTGTATTGAAATTCGTAACATCAAGACTGGTAAGATTCTTACAGCCATTAAACATATATTCCATATTTTCAACATTTTCTGTATTGAATTTGGTCACATCAAGTTTGGACAAAGATTCGCAGCCTCCAAACATGTAACCCATATCGGTTACTTTTGCTGTATTGAATGTAGTAACATCAAGCTCTTTCAAACTGTGATCAAACCAGAACATGCGATTCATGGTCGTTACTTCCGATGTGTTAAGATTTTCTATTCCTTCAACAGTCTTCAAATTAACCATAAATAAAAGCCAAGAAGCTGTACTTTTGGGGCGCGCATCAGCTACAGATGGGTCAAATATAGCCTTCTTTATATAATAGCAAATGTCATTGTTCGATGGAGAGGAGCTTTTGATTTTTGTGTACGAAGGTCGGATATTGGAAGACATGGAAAGGCGATAAGTACCCACACCTGTGGTAGAATAGTTTTCAGCTGGCACTTTGTCATCATCCACAGCCTTGAAGGTAATGGTCAAGTCGCTCGAATTACCAGTTATTTCCGCATAGATCACCTTTGTTTGCGCCAGCGCGGGAGATAGTCCCACCAGCAGCAATGCAAATACGAATAAAAGTTTTTTCATTTCATTATACATATTAAAAATTATAATATACATTCTTGCTGCCTACTACAGACCTATGCGGTAAACCGACAGGCCAAACCGCCATCCCCTCTGCAAAGGCAATACAGGCTGTCAGGCATTTATGCTTTCGCGAGCTGTTTAGGACTTAAGATGCCGCAAAAGTACAAAAAGTTTTTGATTATACCCCCCCCGCAAGTTAAACAAACTTAATCTTCGCGTTTTTAACACTTCATCTTGCAGCGGTTTCCGCTTCTCTGCAGGTCAGAATTGCCGATTCCTCGCCCTAAAGCATTGGTTTAAGCCCTAATTATCAGCGGTTTAAGCTCTCTGAGCCTCTGCTTTCCGCCCTCATACCCTCACTAAAGGCATCACTAACACAACAGATGGGCGACTCCTCCGGAGTCGGTTCGTGGGGGCATGTCATGCAGTTCCGCAGGTCTTCGACCCGCGGTTACCAATCGGTGATGCCGCCGACATCAATGGCTCTCGTGTCTATGGCGGTACCGTGATACTCCGTACGAGCTGCGAAATGACGTCGGAGACATCGCATGGTCAGCCAAACAGTGCCGCAGATTGACGTCGGAGAAGTCACCGATTAGTAACCTCGGGTCGTCCCGACCCGAGGAATCATGAGCCACTCCCATACCGACTCCGGAGGAGTCGCCCATCTGCCACATGGTCTTTTGTGCAGGTCGGCGTCGTGGTATGGAGCCACAGCACACTGACTATGTGGATATGATGGGGGCTTTGTACTGCTTTTATGAACTCGAAGATATAGGAATGAGGGGCAGAAGCAATGCTTCTAACGTTGTAATCTTATAGAAAAAGGTATTTTGCTACGTAGCAAAAATATAAATTCTACGTAGAAAAAATGATTACGTAAGGTAGGGAAGCAAGCCGCTAAATATCAACAGCAAGCCCCTCGTGGGCAAGTATACTGTTGGGAAACACAGCCTTGGCCTCGTTGAGAATTATGCTTTCGTCGTCGTAACGGGCAGAGAAATGGCCAAGAAGCAGGCGGCCAGCCTGAGCCTTAAGCGCTATAGTAGCTGCCTGACGGGCCGTGCTGTGATAGTAGAGGCGCGCCCTGTCCTCGTTGTCAGAAGCGTAAGTGCTCTCGTGATAGAGCAAATCCACGTTCTCCACCTGCTGCCACAGGTTGGCCACATAGCGTGTATCGGTAAGATAAGCATAGCGTCTCGGCTTGTCGGCCTCAACCACAAGCCGGCTGTTGGCTACAACATCGCCCTCTGGAGTGGTCCAGTCGGCTCCGTTTTTTATATTGTTTATTTGGCTGATGGGAATGTTGTAGAAGTCTATCATGTCGCGACGTATGTGGGGAAGCGTAGGCTTCTCGCATATCATATAACCACAACATGGCACGCGATGCTGCAAAGGAATGGAGACTACGCTAAAGCTGCGGTCTTCATAGACGGTCTGCCGCAGCGTGGTGTCAACAGGATGGAACTCCACTCTGAACTCAAGCCCACTGCAAAACACTCGGATAAGCTCGGAGAGTACAGGCTCGAGCTGAGCCGGAGCATAGACATGGAGCGGAGCTGTGCGCCCCAACATGCCAAAAGTGCTGATGAGCCCAATGAGTCCAAAGCAGTGATCGCCATGCAGATGGGTTATGAATACGGCCTGTATGCGAGTGAACTTGATGCGGGAGCGGCGCAATTGCAACTGGGTACCCTCGCCACAATCGAGCATTATGGCCTTACCACGTATTTCTACAACCTGCGATGACGGGTAATGGCGCAGCGTAGGCAGCGCCGAGCCACAGCCGAGTATGTGAACTTTGAATGGTTCCAAGTGTTGAAGCTATTTTGTTCAGAATGGGTTAGTTAGTCACCCCCGCCCCTGTTGCCATGAATTTGAGGACTCGTCGCAGAGAACTATTGCGGCAGAAGCAAAGGTTGAGAGAGTCGAAGCTATTTGCCTCGCTTATAGGCATATATGCCGTCTTTATTCTCAAGATAGAGACTGTCGGCTCCAAGCTCTGTTATGGCAAAGGTGTCGCGGTCGTTGAACACGAGCTTTCCATTGCTTATTTTCCAGCTTACCCACGGGTCGGTCTCGGCTTTCACGTTAGACTTTACTACTCCACCCTCCTTAATGTCGAAGTTTTTGTCTATGCTGGTCCAGCGGCCCTGCAGCGTTGTGAGGTTGAGCACAGAGGTAGCATCCATGGTTCCCTCAGAGTTTTTTTTGCCAATTACCGCCATGCGGTCGCCGGAGAGTATGCCACCAAGAACAAGAGTGGGCTCGTCGGCATCAACATAGAACTGCAATGTGTCGCCATTGTCCTCAACAAGTTGCAGAACATGCATAGTGGTTTCGTCGCCACACACGCCATAGATGGTGCTGTCGGCAGCAGTAGCCACCGAGTCTTGCGGTGTAATCTTCATGTTGTTGTCCTTCTTGCCTCCGCCACAAGAAGCGGTAACTGCCACCATGGCCACAGCAAGGGCCGAAATAAAAGATGATGTTATTCTCATTGTTTTTCTTCTTTACGTTCCAGTTTTTTAGCTTCGTTCCACAGTTCGTCCATCTGGCCAAGCGTCAGATCGGAGAATCGGAGTCCACGTTCTTTTATTTTCTGCTCCACATAGCCAAAGCGGCTAATGAACTTACGGTTGGTAAGCTCGAGCGCGTTGTCGGGATTAAGATGGTAAAGACGTGCCGCGTTGATTACAGAGAACAGGAAGTCGCCCAACTCACGTGTGGAATTGTCTTTATCTCCCTTACTTAGCTCCTCCTCAAGTTCGCCTAACTCCTCGCGCACCTTGCCCCATACGTCTTCCTTATGCTTCCAGTCGAAGCCCACATTGCGTGCCTTGTCCTGTATGCGGTAAGCCTTAATAACCGACGGCAACGCCTTAGGCACTCCGCTAAGCACGGTTTTGTTGCCGTCTTTCTCCCGTTGCTTCATCTGCTCCCATGTTGCTTCAACATCGGAAGCGGTCTGAGGCTTATCAGCATCAGAAGCCTTCGGGTCGCCCTCCCATCCGGTCCAGTCTATGAATGGGTGGCGAAACATGAGCTTATCCGACTGATGGTTGCAGACATCGGCAATGTCGAAGTCGCCGGTCTCCTCACCTATAATGCTATAAAGCATAACATGCTCCATGACGTCGCCCAATTCCTTGCCTATTTCCTTACGGTTGTCGCTAATGATAGCCGAGGCAAGCTCGTAAACTTCCTCTACAGTGTTAGGGCGGAGGCTCTGGAAAGTCTGCTTCCTATCCCAAGGACATTCCTTGCGCAGCCGCTCCTGAATGGTGAGCAAGCGCTCAAAAGCCTTTAGTTTTTCTTCTTTAGTATGCATTAACCATTAAATATTGGAGGCAAAGTTACCACTTTTCGCCCAAAAAGCAGTAACTTTGCAAAGATTTTATAGAATATCAACACAACGAAATATGGAATTAGCAAGCAAGTACGACCCAAAGGAGGTTGAGAAGAAATGGTACCAGTATTGGCTCGACAACAAGTTGTTCAGCTCTAAGCCTGATGGCCGCGAGCCCTATACAGTGGTAATTCCGCCACCAAACGTTACCGGAGTACTACACATGGGGCACATGCTTAACAACACCATACAGGACATACTCGTGCGCCGTGCCCGTATGGAGGGCAAGAACGCTTGCTGGGTGCCAGGCACAGACCATGCTTCAATAGCCACAGAGGCTAAGGTTGTGGGCAAGCTTGCCGAACAAGGCATAAAGAAAACCGACCTTACACGTGAGCAATTTCTCGAGAAAGCATGGGATTGGACACGAGAGCATGGCGGCATAATACTGAAACAGCTCAGAGAACTCGGTTGCTCATGTGACTGGGACCGCACCGCATTCACCATGGACGAGACACGTTCGCGTGGAGTAATAAAAGTATTCTGCGACCTCTACCGCAAGGGTTACATCTATCGTGGCGTAAGAATGGTGAACTGGGATCCTAAGGCTCAGACCGCACTCTCAGATGAAGAAGTGATATATAAGGATGAACACTCCAAGCTGTACTATCTTAAATACAGAGTTGTGGAACCGGACTGCGAACGCAAGGACGAAGCCAACATAATGCACAAGGACGAAAAAGGCTACTACGCAGTGGTGGCTACAACAAGGCCCGAGACCATAATGGGCGACACGGCTATGTGCATCAATCCTAACGACCCAAAGAACACTTGGCTTAAAGGCAAGCATGTGGTGGTGCCACTTGTAGGTCGCGAGATTCCGGTTATTGAAGACGACTACGTGGACATAGAGTTCGGTACAGGCTGTCTGAAGGTTACCCCAGCCCACGACGTGAACGACCACGCACTGGGACTGAAGCATAACCTGAAGACAATAGACATATTCAACGACGACGGCACCATAGCCGAGGCCGCAGGTATGTATGTTGGCATGGACCGTATGGACGTACGCAAGCAGATAGCCACCGACTTGGAGCAGGCAGGACTTATGGAGAAAGTGGAGGACTACGACAACAAGGTGGGCTTCTCTGAACGTACTAACGTGCCAATAGAGCCAAAACTCTCAACACAGTGGTTCTTGCGCATGAAGCATTTTGCCGACATCGCACTGCCACCGGTAATGAACGATGAGATAGAATTCTATCCCAAGAAATACAAAAACACCTACCGCTACTGGCTGGAGAACATCAAGGACTGGTGCATAAGCCGACAATTGTGGTGGGGTCACCGCATTCCAGCTTACTACTTCGACAACAACGGCAAGCGCGATTTCGTAGTGGCCGAAACTGCCGAAGAAGCCTTGAGCGAAGCTAAGAAGAAGAATCCAAGCCTCACAGCTGCTGACCTGGAACAGGAAAGTGACTGTCTGGACACATGGTTCTCGAGCTGGTTGTGGCCTATATCTGTATTTGACGGAATAAATCATCCGGATAATCCCGAAATAAATTATTATTATCCTACGAGCGACCTAGTTACCGGACCTGACATTATCTTCTTCTGGGTAGCAAGAATGATTATGGCCGGCTACGAGTATCGTGGCACATACCCATTCAAACATGTATACTTTACGGGCATAGTGCGCGACAAGCTGGGAAGGAAGATGTCAAAATCGCTTGGCAATTCGCCCGACCCACTTATGCTCATCGACAAATATGGAGCCGACGGAGTGCGCATGGGCATGATGCTAAGTGCTCCTGCAGGCAACGATATACTCTTTGATGAGAGCCTTTGCGAACAGGGAAGAAACTTCAATAACAAAATTTGGAATGCTTTCAGACTGGTACAAGGTTGGCAACAAGCCGACTTGGAGCAGCCTGCTGAATGCAAGATAGCCGTGAAATGGTTTGAAGCCAAGTTGCGCTCGGCCAATAAGGAGCTGAATGAACAGTTTGCCCAATACCGTATATCAGAGGCTCTAATGACTGTTTACCGACTCTTCTGGGACGAATTCTCGGCCTGGTACCTTGAAATGGTTAAGCCAGAATACGGCAAGCCAATAGATAAAGCCACCTATGCCTCGACACTCCACTTCTTTGATATGCTGTTGCGCATGCTGCATCCATTCATGCCATTCATAACAGAAGAGCTTTGGCAGCACCTCTACGAGCGTAAGGATGGCGAAAGCATAATGAAAGCTGAACTGCATATTGACGCCCCAACGGCAGAAGATACGGAGTTGGAGGAGAAAGTGGAGCGCATGAAACAGGTGGTAAGCGGTGTACGCACGGTGAGAAACCAAAAGCAAATTGCTCCTAAAGTTAAGCTTGAGCTTCACATTGTGAAGACAACTGACTATGATGAGTTTACACCGGTTATAGTAAAGATGGCAAATTTGAAAGCAATCACCGTGGTAAACGAAAAAGAAGCTGATGCTTCTGGCTTCATGGTAGGCACAGACGAGTTTGCAGTGCCTGTGGGAGACCTCATCGATGTGAAAGCAGAAATAGCCAAACTGGAAAAAGAGCTTGAGCACCAGCAGGGCTTCCTAGCCGGAGTAGAAAAGAAACTTGCCAACCAAAACTTTGTTGCTCATGCTCCGGAAGCCGTAGTGGAGCGTGAACGCAAGAAACAACACGACTCAGAAGAGAAGATTGCTACAATAAAAGCATCGCTCGAAGAACTGAGGAAAAGATAAGAAAAGAGCCATGGAAATGGGCATAACGCCTGCTTCTATGGCTCATTCCCAACCTAAACCAAAACAAATTGAAATCAGCAAAAGGAATATTTCTTTTCTTGCTTATCGTCGCCGGCTCACTGTGTAAAGCGCAAACCAGCGACTCACTCATCGTAAATCAGCTGCGCCAAAAGGGAATAACCTTCTCAAAAAACAATAAAGTGGTGCTGCTAATGAACGGTCAACAGAAGTTCGACGACATGTTCAAAGCTGTAGAACAGGCCCGTTCAAGCATTCACATGGAGTATTTTAACTTCCGCAATGACTCTATCAACAGGGAGCTGATGAGGCGCCTATACGTCAAAGCCAAGGAGGGAGTGGAAGTTAGACTCATATTCGACGGATTCGGAAACAAGTCGAACAACCAGCCGATGAAGCGCAAGCACATTCGTGACATACGCAATCACGGCATCGAAATATATGAGTTCAACCCCGTAAAGTTTCCTTGGATAGACGATGTATTCAACCGTGACCATCGGAAGATAGTGGTAATCGACGGCAAAATAGCCTACACCGGTGGAATGAATGTGGCCGACTACTACATAAAAGGTACCAAGCAGGTGGGTTCATGGAATGACATGCACTGCCGAATAGAGGGTGACGAGGTGAACACGCTGCAGAAAATATTTCTCAGAATGTGGAAAAAAGTGAGCGGAAAGGATGTTCACGGAGCCAAATACTATCGTGGGTTAGGCGACGTGAGCTATTTTCACGGTATGAAACCCGACACATGCCAGTCGGCAGGAAGCAAGATGGTGGGCATCATAAATCGTGAACCACAATGCAATAGCGACATAATACGTGCTTTCTACATTGATGCCATAAACGATGCCAAAGACTCCATTAAGATAATAAACCCGTACTTCACCTTAAGCCACAATCTAAAGAAAGCACTAAGCAATGCCGTGAAGCGCGGAGTGAAGGTAGAGATAATGCTAAGTACCAGAAGCGACATACCGTTAACACCGGATTGCGGCTTCTACAATGCTCACAAGCTGATGAAGAAGGGTTGCATAATTTGGCTTTATACACCAGGATTCCACCATACCAAGATAATAATGGTGGATGGAAGATTCTGCACCGTGGGCAGCGCCAACTTAAATGCACGCAGCCTTAGATGGGATCGGGAAGAGAATGCCGTTATTATTGACAAGTGTACCACGCGCCAATTGGACAATCTATTTGACAGTGAGAAGAAGGATTGCTTTATGTTGACTCCTGAAAAATGGAACCAATGGCGTTCAAAAGGACAGAAATTCACAGGTTGGTTTGCTCATTTGCTTGCACCATTTCTATACATAGGTATTAGATTCACTTCTATCAAAATGGCGTTTACACAACAAATAGCGTCTCAGAAAAAGAAAAGTGAATAATGTACTTATTCCATTATATGAAATAAATATGGATATGCATTAAAACAAAATCGCGGAGAGACCAGATAGGTCTCTCCGCGTCATATTTTTACATTACCAATCCTTACTTATCCTCGATTGGAAAAAGTCCGTAGAGTTGTGAATCTATCTGA
>CAZUWO010000133.1:0-8254 GCA_964623995.1 uncultured Prevotella sp.
TAGAACGGAGGTTTCCTAAACCTTTGATCCGGGTTCGATTCCCGGTCGGAGTACTAACCCTAACAGTCAGTAATATCAACTAATCAGCATTCAGTTATGATAGGAGCAATAATAGGAGATATTGTAGGCTCGCGGTTCGAGTTCGGCTCTAAGCCTCAGATGGGGTTCGAACTGTTTACCGATGAATGTTCTTTCACCGACGATACCATCTGCACTATTGCCATTGCTGATGCCATATTGAACCATAAACCCTACAAGGACGCACTCCTTGAGTGGTGCCATCGCTATCCGAACCCTATGGGAGGCTATGGCAATGGATTCTATCAGTGGATAAATAGCGCTGATCCCGAACCATATAACAGTTGCGGCAATGGCTCGGCCATGCGGGTTAGTCCCGTAGGATGGTTATTTAACGAGTATGAGGAAGTTATTTCCGAAGCTAGGAAGAGCGCCGAATGCACCCACAACCATCCTGAAGGAATAAAGGGTGCACAATGTGTTGCCGAGGTAATACTATGGGGCCGCCACATGAGAGTGGCCAAAGAGAACCTTGAAAAGAAGGTAAAGCGATTCTATGGCTATGAGATTCCGTCGCTAAATGACGTTTTCAAGATAGGGAGCGAGAACCATTTCGATGGCGTTTGTCAGGAAACAGTGCCCATGGCTTTACGTTGTCTGATAGAAAGTACTAACTTTGAGGACGCCATAAGGCTGGCAGTGATGGCCGATGGCGATACCGACACGAAGGCAGACATAACCGGTGCCATGGCCGAAGCATACTACGAGATACCTCAAAACATTGCCGAGAAGGCTTTCTCATATCTTCCAAAAGACATGAAGCGCATTCTTGTGCAGTTCTTTGATGCCATAAGCGAGGAGATATAAGTGCGGTTTCTATTTCTGAAACCGATACTTTCCGGTCTCTAAACCGCCTTTATAGCAAGTGCAAACCATTTGTTTTGCATCCGTAAACTTATGGGTTTATAAATTACCATACCACGGTAATTTTCTAACAAAGCAGCAATATTTTTATTAAAATGTCACAGTAATTGTGTTACTGCATACTCGTAATTGCGTTACGGAACTTCCGTAATCCTATTACGAAACTTTCGTAACGACATTACGGAAGTGCCGTAATCGAATTACGAAGCTTCTGTAATCGGTTTACGAGAAATGGTTCGCCTGGCGGTTAAATGATGATGATAAAAAATAAAGGCAGCATAATAAAAATAAAACCGCAAATTAAACGTCACAAAACGATTATCTTTGCGTACTGAAGGTAGAAATTCGACAACCGAGAATGACCGACACTGAATTTCAGAAAGAGGCAAAACGCCTTCTGCCATGGCTGCGCAACATGGCAAAAGGATACATGGGAAGCCGCCAAGAGGCTGAGGACGTGGTGCAAGACGTGCTCATCCGCCTGTGGCAAACTCATGATGAGCTCCACGTTCCTATCGATTCGCTCTCTGCAGTGGTGCTCCGCAACTGCTGTATCTCTGCCATTAGGCGGCGAAAGCTAACAGTCAGCATTGAAGAGTTTGATAATTCTTCTGATGAATCTACCGGCAATCTCGTGGAGTTGATGCTTAGTCTGATAGACAAATTGCCGCCTATGCAGCAGCTTGTGGTTCGTTTGCGCCACCTGAGCGGCATGGAAATGGCGGAAATAGCTGCCTTAACAGGCAAGAGTGAGGAAGCTGTGAGGCAGTTGTTGAGCCGTGGCCGCAGACAGTTACGACAATTAATGATAAAAGAAATGAGGAAAGAATAGCCATGAAAAATAGAAATATGAATCAGTTGGTTGATAAATTCATGAACGGTGACACTTCTATTGAAGAAGAAAAGCAGCTCTACGGCTTCTTTTCCGCTAATGATGGCGATGCCGAAGAGCCGGAATTGAAGCCTTATTTTGCTGCATTGGGCCAAATGAGAATAGCCGACGGTGAACTGAAGCACAGCAAGCGAAGGCTCTTGCCTAAGATAGCTGCGGTCGCTGCCACTGTTATTGTCGCTGTTATCATAGGCATTGGCATCGACAAGAATCGCAATTACTGTGAGGCTTTTGTCTACGGAGAGCATGTTACAAACAAGACCGTGGTGATGAACGATGTGGCTCGCACGCTCGACCATATAGGAGGCGATCCTCAGATGTCGGTAGACAATCAACTTAAGGATATGTTTGGAGACTAAACTTTGTGGAAGGTAAACGTAATGTTTAAAAGAAGAAATATGAAAAGGATAATTATAGTTATACTTTATATCATTCTACCACTTCTTGTATCGGCACAAACCGGACTCAATGCCAATGCTGTTTTTGCCGGAAAAGTGGTGCCCCGCGACCGCATGGTTGAGGTAAGGGTGCGCGGACGCACCCTTAGCCGCTACAAACTGAACTATTACCACAGCGTAAGATTTGTGGCTTCAAGCGTCGAACTAAGTACCATAAATGAGCTTGTGGGCAAGGATCGCCGCTCGGCACTTAGTGTTGAAGACCGTCATAGTGGCTCAGAGGCGACCCAACTTATGGGCTTGCAGCCTCGGGGAAGCTTGAATCGATACCTCTGCTTTATGACAAAGGGCCGCGGAAAGCATGTTACCATTACGCTGGTCTACATGGAGGGAAGCGTGAAAAGCATTGAAGAGCTGCGCAAAATGATAGATTAAAATAAGTGAACAATAAAATTATACCATAAATTTTAATATGAAAAAGATAATAACATTACTTCTGTTGGTTTGCACAATTGGTGTCATGGCATCAGAACCGGTCAACAACGACACTCTTGTAGTGGAGAAGCCACGTCGGGTAACAGTGATTTCAGGCGATAGTATACAGCAAATATTAATAGAAGGCAAGCAAGGCAACGACAATTATAGCTATCAAAGCAAGATAGAACTTGTTGATAGCAACTACACAAGCACTTCATCTATCAATTCGGATGACTTCCGTTTCAGTTTCGGACCACAGAGAAAGAAAGACGAAAGCCGCATAATAGAAGGCCAAAGCCATTGGCTTATGGGTATTATTAATAGAAGGCAAGCAAGGCAACGACAATTATAGCTATCAAAGCAAGATAGAACTTGTTGATAGCAACTACACAAGCACTTCATCTATCAATTCGGATGACTTCCGTTTCAGTTTCGGACCACAGAGAAAGAAAGACGAAAGCCGCATAATAGAAGGCCAAAGCCATTGGCTTATGGGTATTAACACAGCTCCGGGAATGCCCCGCGAGGCTGACATTCACATGATAGAGTCTACTGAATTGTGGTGGATAGTTATGGATATGGTGTATCAACCGTGGAAGAATCCGCACCATAAGTTCTCAATTGGCATAGGACTTGATTGGCGAACATGGCGAATGCACGCTGACAAGCGCTTCTGGAAAGGTGAAGACGGACAGCTGAACATAACAGATTATCCTGAAAATGCAGAGCCAGACTTCTCCCGTATCAAGATTTTCAGCATCAATTTCCCCATTCGTTATCATTACAACTTGGGCAACGGATGTGCTTTAACCTTTGGTCCGGTGCTTAGTTTGAACCTGAAAAGCAGCATAAAGACCAAGTATAAGCTTGATGGAGGCAAGCATAAGGACGTGCAGAAAGACATTCACCAAAACATCTTTACTGTCGACTTGATGGGTACCATTGAGACTCCATATTTCGGATTATACTATAAATACACTCCGTTCAACATTCTTAAGAGTAGCTATGGGCTGCGTTTTCACTCATTCACCATGGGTTTGATATTCTGATACCAGTTATTCCGGCATAGGTTTATCAAGTTTCGGTCATTTTTATTTGCGTGTTTTGTGTTGCTAACTTTGTGTAATGCAAAACGCGCAAAATATATATGTGGCTGCGAAATTAATACTAAAAAGTATTGAAAGCAAGTGAAGTTTTGAAGAAATGAAAATGATATTTTTGCTTAAATCGGCAAAAATAAGTAACTTTGCTTTCTTAAAAAACAGGAGAAAACACAATGACCGACAAGAACAACAAGGCCCTTACGCCGATGATGCGACAATTTTTTCAGATGAAATCGCAACATCCAGAGGCTCTGTTGCTATTCCGTTGTGGCGACTTTTATGAGACTTATAGCGACGATGCTGTAGAAGCCGCACGCATACTTGGCATAACTCTGACGCGAAGAAACAATGGAGGCTTATCAGGCAACACTGAGATGGCAGGCTTTCCCCACCATGCCCTCGACACCTATCTGCCAAAACTGATTCGTGCTGGCAAGCGTGTGGCCATCTGTGACCAGCTTGAAGACCCGAAGAAAAAGCGTGAACAAATACGCGGAAAGAAAGGTTTATCTGACATGGACAAGATGGTTAAGCGCGGAATAACAGAGCTTGTAACGCCCGGAGTTGCCATGGGAGACAACGTTCTCAATTATAAGGAAAACAATTTCCTTGCTGCAATCCACTTCGGTAAGTCGGCTTGTGGAGTAAGTTTCCTTGATATTTCAACCGGAGAGTTTCTTACCGGTGAAGGCTCTTACGACTATGTGGAGAAGCTTCTTGGTAATTTCCAGCCCAAGGAAGTGCTATACGACCGCAACCGCAAGCAAGATTTTGAGCAGCATTTTGGCACTAAGCTCTGCACCTTCGAACTTGATGATTGGGTGTTTACAGAGCAAACAGCTCGCCAAAAACTGCTAAAGCACTTTGGAACAAAGTCGCTTAAAGGCTTCGGAGTTGACCATTTGCATAACGGTATTGTGGCTGCAGGAGCCATAATGCAGTACTTGGAGCTGACACAGCACACACATATAAGCCACATAACATCGCTTTCGCGCATTGAAGAAGACAAGTATGTACGCTTGGACAACTTCACAGTGCGCTCGTTAGAGCTGCTTCAGCCAATGCAAGAAGATGGTCAGTCGCTCTTAGGGGTTATAGACCGCACCGTAACACCTATGGGAGGGCGCATGCTTCGTCGCTGGATTGTGTTCCCGCTTAAGGATGTCAAGCCCATAAATGGTCGCCTTGATGTGGTGGAATATTTTTTTCGGGATCCAGAATTTCGTGAGTGTATTGACGATCAGTTACACCGAATGGGCGACTTAGAGCGCATAATATCGAAGGTTGCCGTTGGAAGAGTGTCTCCACGGGAGGTAGTTCAGCTTAAGACAGCGCTGTCAGCACTTCAGCCTGTCAAAACAGCTTGCCTCTATTCTAAGAACGATACTCTCAAGAGAATGGGCGAACAGCTTAATCTTTGCGAGTCTCTTAGAGCACGTATAGACAAGGAAATACAGCCCGATCCACCACAGTTGGCCAACAAGGGTAATGTAATAGCCACAGGTTACAATGCGGAGCTCGACCAGTTGCGTTCCATCCGCGACAACGGAAAGCAATATCTGCTCGAAATACAGCAGCGAGAGATAGAGAAAACCGGTATATCCAGCTTGAAAGTAGGCTTTAACAACGTGTTCGGATATTATCTTGAGGTGCGCAATACTTTTAAGGACAAGGTGCCGCAAGATTGGGTTCGTAAACAGACTTTAGCTCAAGCCGAACGCTATATAACAGCCGAACTAAAGGAATATGAGGAGAAAATACTCGGCGCAGACGAGAAAATACTCACCTTGGAGGTTCAGTTGTTCAACGAGTTGATACAGGACATGCAGGAGTTTATCCCGCAAATACAGATTGATGCCAACCTTGTGGCTCAGTTGGATTGCCTTCTTTCATTTGAGAAAGTTTCTGATGATAACCACTATGTACGTCCTTCGGTTGATACTTCTACAGTACTCGACATTCATCAGGGCCGGCATCCGGTTATAGAAACACAACTTCCAATAGGCGAAAAGTACGTACCAAATGATGTTTTCTTGGATACGGAGAAGCAGCAAATAATGATGATAACTGGTCCTAACATGGCAGGTAAGTCGGCCTTGCTGCGGCAGACGGCGCTCATTGTGCTGTTGGCGCAGATAGGATGCTTTGTTCCGGCCGATGCCGCAAGCGTTGGTCTGGTCGACAAGATATTCACCCGTGTCGGCGCAAGTGATAATATCTCACTTGGAGAGTCCACCTTCATGGTGGAAATGACGGAGGCTGCAAACATTCTTAACAATGTTACTCCACGCTCATTGGTGCTCTTTGATGAACTGGGACGTGGCACTTCAACCTATGATGGCATAAGTATAGCATGGGCTATTGTGGAATATCTGCATGAGAATCCTAAGGCTCGGGCTCGCACACTCTTTGCCACTCACTACCATGAGCTTAACGAAATGGAGAAGAACTTTGCCAGAATAAAGAACTATAACGTAAGTGTGAAGGAGGTTGATGGTAAAGTTATCTTCCTTCGCAAGTTGGTTCGCGGTGGCTCTGAGCATTCATTCGGTATCCATGTGGCTGAGATTGCCGGCATGCCACGCTCTATAGTGAAGCGTGCCAATGTGGTTTTAAAGCAGCTTGAGGAAGATAACGCAGGTGTGGGGAGTGCAGGTAAGCCACTAGCAGAACGCATGGAGCAGATCCGAGATGGTGTTCAGCTAAGCTTGTTCCAGCTTGATGACCCAGTGCTATCTCAAATCCGCGATGAGATACTTGGTCTGGACATCAATAATCTCACCCCTGTTGATGCACTTAACAAGCTTAACGAGATAAAGAAAATACTTACCGGAAAATAGGGTAGGGGCTTTATTACAGTTAAAAGGCGATGCTATAAATAATATATAGCATCGCCTTTGTTTTACAGTTTTACGGTCAGTTGTAGTTCGAGATCGGTCTTACTGCTGTGGTTTATTTGTTGATGGCCCGATGAAATGTGGTCTCGGTCTAAGTAATTTGTTGTGCCAATCTTGGCCAAAACAACCAAGTTTCTTATTGGTTGATAGCGCAACAGCATGGCGTAACGTATGCCTTGACCATAGAAAGAAGGATAAGTAAAACTGTAACGGGGCCCCCTTTCATAGCTATATATTGCGCTTTGATAGTCGTCTGTATCAAAATATGCCACAGAAGCAGAGGCATTCAGCCTGTCGGAAAAGGCAGAAAAACCTCCGTGTTGTGATACCATCCAACTGCGACTTTTCTCCTTGTAGGTACTGATACAACCGTCAGCTTGTGTTGTTGTCCACCAGTTTGCACCATTATATGTGGCACTCAACCGTGGTCTATGATCGGTTTTCCATATTAGTTTGGTTTTAGCAGTATTGTCTTTTTGTTGTTTTCGCATGCGGTATTTGCCGTTCAGGGTCCAATTACCGGTTTTATAGCTGGCTGTAAGTAGCATGTCGGTCTGGCTTGATTCCTTATACGAGCCATAGCGGGCCCTTGGATGGTATGCATAATCAAAGTAACCACCCAATGATAATCCATCTATTGGCAGCCAAGTGGCACCCAAAAGCACTGCGCTCTCGTTCTGAATACGTCCTCCTGAACTAAGAGATTTGCTGTAAAGTGAATAATATTTGTAGCTGTAGAAGCGCTGAATGGCCTTCAGTAGTAGTTTTGGTGTAGGTCTGAAATTTATTGTATTAATTGTCGCAACGCCTCCACTGCCACCTGTTGCTGTTTCTCCGTTTATGTTGAGGCTGCCACTATTGTAGCCATAATTGATGCCTATGTTCCAGAAATCATTTCCCGAGGGATAATATTGGCGGTATTTTTGACGCTTGTCGGGATTCAAATCCTTGTTGAATCTTGTAAGGAGTCCGGTTGCCCCAAGATGGAATTTGCCAACAGTCCAAATAAGATTAGCTGCATAAGTCTGTTGATTGAAGTTGTTTTTGTAGCTCATTTCGTTTTCAGTACGGTGATATCCGTCAGTGCGTATGGTTCTTATTGTGCCGTCATCCTTATTTGGTGTGGCGTCAATTTTGCGCCAAGAGGCCATGGCACTTAGGCTAAGATTGCGAGTAAGGTCAACAGTGGCAGCTGCACCTTGCAAGTATCGGCTCTGTTGGGTTGAACTATAAGGGCGTATATCATTTATTTGTCTGTCCAGATTGGCCAATGCTCCCGACTTGCCAAAGCTGAAACCGGTATTCATTACCAGTCCCAATCCGAATTGGGCGCGGTATCTTCCTGCTATCAATGTTCTGATTCGGCCCAACTTGTGCAGTGCAATGTAAAAGGAATAGAAATCATAGCCCATTCCGTTGCCATGACTGAAGAAAGGCTCTCCTGCGTCTTTGGCTCCCACAAGACCAGCTTCGAGATAGTTGCCGGCCTTCATGCTGTAGCGGAAGTTATGGCGAAGCGGATCGCCAAGATAGCTTCCGTCGTCT
>CAZUWO010000134.1:0-8173 GCA_964623995.1 uncultured Prevotella sp.
AATGGTAAAAAAGCATTCTACTCTTGATGAGATGGCAGAAAAGAACATGATAGTTGTTGACTATTCTGACGAAGATATCTTTATAATAGACAATGTAAACGACCTGACCGAGCTTACTCCTAAACGGCTAAAGAACAACATTATAGCCTTTGCAAAGCGCGGAAAGACACAACTGAAGGTGAACGGACAGACGGTAACAATAGCCGAAAACCAATTGCTGCTATGTCCGCCAAACACAATGCTGACCGACTTCATGTTCTCTCCGGGATTTGAGTTTCGTGCCATCTTCCTCACCAACCGTATAATCCAGAGCTTTTTCCGGGAAAAAACGAACATCTGGAATGATACTATGTACATATATAAGATGCATGTTGTAACCATACAGGAGCAGAACACGGAGTACCTTTCAGATGTCTTCAACGCGATGCAGATATTGATGGATGCCAAGGAAGACAAGTATCCTTACCGTTCTGAGAGCATAAGGGGCCTGCTATACAGTGCCATCTTCGGCCTGTATGGCATATTGTCGACAAGTCTGCCAGAGAAAGAGAAGACTGTTCTTACGCAGAGCGACAGCATCTTTCAGCGCTTTCTTGGAATGCTTAATGACAATAATCTGATTAGTAACAATGTGGAGGACTATGCTTCACGGTTGTACATATCGCCCAAATACCTGTCTTCGGTGTGCAAAAAAGTTTCTGGCAAGACGGCTAAGGAATGGATTAAGGAGCACACCATGGAGGAAATACGCTACTATCTTAAGGAAACAGACCTCAGTATAAAAGAGGTGGTGGCCAAGATGGGCTTTGCCAATGCGTCGTTCTTCTGTAAATACGTGAGGCAAAACTTCGGTATGACACCGATGGAGTTCAGACAGAAGTAGCTGTTAAGGGCATAAGCCGGAGCCGGATGCTCATGGCTCGCAATTTGAAAGAACTGCCACTTTGCAGAATTTATAATGGTTAAATATTGTATTTATAAGGAAATATAGAGCAGAAACTGTTATTTTTGCAATTGGAACTCACAAATATAATAAAACATTATGTTAGGAACACAAGAGATTATTATCATTGCCCTCATCATACTATTGCTCTTCGGGGGCAAGAAAATACCCGAGCTTATGAAGGGATTGGGCAAGGGCGTGAAGAGCTTTAAGGACGGAATGAACGAGGCCGACATTGAAAGCAAGGACACAAAAGACAAGAAAGAACCGGCAGAACAGGTGAAATGAGCACGAAAGACATATCAGGATGGTAGTCGGAAACACAAATAGCGACTCCGGAGAGGAGATGACTTTCTGGGATCACCTTGATGTTTTGCGGGGCGATATAATAAGAGTGCTCGTGGTAACGGCATTGTTTGCCGTGGTGGTATTCAGCTTCAGGGAAGAACTTTTCAAGATAGTGCTGGCTCCTTCCACGTCCGACTTCGTCACTTATCGCCTCCTCGGCGTCAAGCCATTCCATATTCAGCTCATCAATGTAGGCCTGACGGAGCAGTTTATGGTGCACATGAAGACGGCACTCGTGGCCGGACTCTACCTCGCATCACCTTATATAATATATGTGTTGTACGGTTTCATCGCACCGGCGCTATACAAGCGGGAGCGGCACTATGCGGTACGGATTGTTGTTACAGCCTATCTGATGTTCATTATAGGCACTCTGATAAGCTATTTCCTCATCTTTCCGCTCACGGTACGCTTCCTCGGCACATACCAAGTAAGCACAGCAGTGACCAATATGTTGTCTTTGCAGTCGTATGTTGACACTTTCCTCATGCTGTCGCTAATCTTCGGCATCGTGTTTGAGTTGCCGGTAGTAAGCTGGCTGTTAGCTTTGTTCG
This sequence comes from uncultured Prevotella sp., assembly GCA_964623995.1. Classification (GTDB taxonomy): domain Bacteria; phylum Bacteroidota; class Bacteroidia; order Bacteroidales; family Bacteroidaceae; genus Prevotella. Next base: position 1,846 of record CAZUWO010000134.1, read on the forward strand.
GTCTCTTGCGTCCGGAGTGGATGACACATTATCGGCGCCACGCCGTGGTGGCAATAATAATAGTGGCCGCTATCATCACTCCCACGGGCGATGCCTTTACTCTCTTCTTCGTATCACTGCCCATCTGGCTGCTCTATGAGGCAAGTATAGTCATTGTTAAGTTAACATCAAGGCACGCCACCCAAAGCGATGCCACAGAGTAAGAATACAAAAACATTAATATAATATGGCCGACAAACCACAGAAACCACGTAGAGGATTACAGGCTGTGCGTCGTATCCTCGCCACATTATTCTTTATAGGAGTCTCACTATTGTTCTTAGACTTCACCGGAACCATGCACCACTGGCTGGGATGGATGGCCAAGGTACAGTTTCTTCCGGCAGTTATGGCACTCAATGTGGTGGTAATTGCGGCGTTGATAGTGCTGACCCTGGTCTTCGGACGTATCTATTGCTCGGTAGTTTGCCCTATGGGGGTGATGCAGGACGGCATAGCCTGGCTCGGACTAAGGCGGAAAAAGAACCGCTATACCTATTCCAAGGAGAAGAAATGGCTGCGCTATCCGGTCCTTGTACTCTTTGTCGTGGCCATAATAGCAGGCTTTCTGGGCCTCGCTGACTTGATAGCGCCTTACAGTAGCTTCGGAAGAATAGCTCAAAACATTTTCCAGCCCGTCTACATAGGCATAAACAACCTCCTTGCTCTCGCTGCTGAGCACCTGGACAGTTATGCCTTTTACCACTGCGATGTGTGGATTCGCAGCCTGCCTGTGTTTGTTATTGCGGTCCTGACCTTCGTAATCGTGGGCATACTTGCTTGGCGTGGAGGCCGTACTTACTGTAATACCATCTGTCCGGTTGGCACTGTCCTCTCGTTCTTTGCCCGCTTCAGCTGGTTCAAAGTTTACTTAGACGGGGCCAAATGCCGTCAATGCTCCATGTGTTCCAAGAACTGTAAGAGCTCGTGCATAGACTATGCTCACCTAAAAGTTGACCATAGCCGCTGCGTTACCTGTGGCAACTGCCTCACCGAGTGCCGCTTCGACGCCCTGCACTATGGTCATCCGGGCAAGGATATAGACGATAACAACCGCATAAAGCTTGCCGAACTTGAGGCAAAAGTCCATGCACGGGCTGAGCGTAAGGCAGCAAAGGCAGCCGCCGAAACTCAGCAACCGGCCGCCGAAAGCACAAAGACCGAGGCCAACGAGGGCCGCCGCCACTTCCTGTTGGGATTGGCTCTGGCCACGTCGGGTGCTGCTATGGGACAGGCAAAGAAGAAACTCGACGGCGGACTGGCTAAGCTCGAGGAGAAGAAACTGCCCCAACGCACCACTCCTGTCACGCCTCCGGGCTCCCTCTCCATACGTAACTTAACCAACCACTGCACCGCTTGTCAGCTCTGTGTGGCCGAATGTCCCAATGATATCTTGCGTCCGTCCACTTCTCCCGACCATTTCATGCAGCCGGTGATGGACTTCGACCGCGGATTTTGCCGCCCAGAGTGCACCCGTTGCTCAGAAGTGTGCCCCACAGGAGCCATAAAGGCCATAACAACAGCCGAGAAAGTGAGCACGCATATAGGGCATGCGGTCTACAGTAGGACTAATTGCGTGGCCATAACCGATGGAGTCAACTGCGGCAACTGTGCGCGTCATTGCCCTACCGGGGCCATTATCATGATAGACTACGATAAGCCCGACGGCAGCTTTGCACGCATACCGTCGGTAAATGAGAGTATATGCATAGGCTGCGGGGCATGTGAGTATGTCTGTCCGGCACGCCCTCGCTCGGCCATATACGTGGAAGGCCACGAAGTTCACAGAATAGACTAACGGTTAACAGGTAAAAAACGCAAGACATGGCAAACAAGATTAACAGACGACACTTCATAGAACTGCTCGGCGGAGCCGCTGCAGTAACCGCCACAGGCAGCCTCATTGGCTGCAAGAAGAGTGGCGACGGCCACCTCGCAGCCTACGACGACGTGCCCGTAGGTAAGATGACGTACCGTACTAACCCCACAACCCACGACCGTGTGTCTATTCTCGGCTACGGAATGATGAGGCTTCCCGTCAAGAATGCTGACGGAACTCCCACCACTTCACGTGATAATCCTAACGCATCCATAGACCAGGAGCAGGTGAACAGGCTTGTCAAGTACGCGTTAGACCACGGAGTGAACTACTTTGACACATCGCCCGCCTACTGCCAGGGCCAGTCCGAGCAGTCGCTTGGAATGGCTCTGAAGGCCGCAGGCGCAAAACGAGACAAGTTTTTCGTTGCTACGAAGATGTCGAACTTCTCTCCCGAGACCCAAACCCGGCAGGCCAGCATTGAGATGTTTCAGAATTCTCTCAAGGCTTTACAGGTAGACCACATTGATTACTACCTCCTCCATGGCATAGGTATGGGCGACGGCATGGAGACTTTTAACCAACGGTTCATCGATAACGGCATACTGGACTACCTTCTGGAGCAACGGGAAAAAGGAGTGATACGTAACCTGGGCTTCTCTTACCACGGCGACGTTGAGGTGTTCAACTATCTGCTGGCCAATAACGACAAGTATCACTGGAATTTTGCGCAGATAGAGCTCAACTATCTTGACTGGTATTATGCTCATGGGGTTGTTATCAGAGGCAAGCAGAACACCGATGCCAGCTACCTATATGCCGAACTGGCCAAGCGTGGCATACCCGCAGTAATAATGGAGCCGCTGCTTGGTGGCCGCCTTGCTAACGTAAGCAACAAGATTGCCGCCATGATGAAGCAGCGAGACCCTGACCATTCCATTGCCAGTTGGGCTTTTCGGTATGCCGGAAGTCCTAAAGACGTGCTCACTGTGCTTAGTGGCATGACCTACATGGAGAACTTGCGCGAGAACATTGTTACCTTTTCTCCGCTCAAACCCGTCACAGAAGATGAGAAAAAGTTCCTTTACAGGGTGGCAAAGGAGATATACGAGCTGCAGACAATACCCTGCAATGAGTGCAATTACTGCATGCCGTGCCCTTATGGCTTAAACATTCCGGGCATCTTTTCGTACTACAACAAGTGCATAAAGGAAGGAAACATAACTAAAGACCATAGAGACCCGCACTACTCTGAAGCTCGCAGGGCCTTCTTGGTGGGCTACGACCGCACCATACCTAAGCTCAGACAGGCCGATCACTGCATAGGCTGCGGCCAGTGTCTTGAGCACTGTCCTCAGCGCATACCTATTCCGGCCAACATGACCATGATAAGCAACTACACTGAGCAACTGAAACAGCAAGTGGCATTGCGGCAAGACAAGTCCATGGGCTAAACTTTCTAAATCTGAAATCTATGAGTAGTGACAAGATAAACAGGCGTGAGGCCATCAAGAGAATGGGCCTTTCGGTGGCGGGAGCTGCCATGATGCTGTCTGGAATACCAACTCTCAGCTCCTGCGACAGCAAGAGGGCGAAGCGAATAGTGTTCTACTTCACGGCCACGGGCAACTGTCTGTATGTTGCAAGGCAACTTACTGAGAGTCCGATAAGCATTCCGCAGGCCATGAAACAGAACAGACTGACATACGAAGCTGATGAAATCGGAATAGTGTTGCCCACCTACGAGGGGGCGCCACCAGAGATGGTAAAGAAGTTTCTGGCCAAGGCCACGCTGCGGGCCGACTACCTCTTTGCCGTGATTACCTACGGAATGAACCACACAAGCGTGGTTGACGAGTTCAGAAAGGCCGCTGCCAAGGGCGGAAAGCGCTTCAACTACGTCAGGACCATGACCATGGTGGACAACTATCTGCCCGGGTTCGACATGGACGAGCAGCGCAAGATGAAGCGTGACGAGCAGGGACAGCTGGCCAGAATACGTGCCGACGTTGACGTAAGGCGCAACTGGATAGAGCCCGTAACGGCCGACGACCGCAAGATGCGGGCCTGGGCACTTGAAAACCTTGGCCCTTTGCTGCCGGCGCGGTGCGAGAACCTGTTCATGGTTACGGGCTCATGCATAGGCTGTGGCTTCTGTGAGAGGGTGTGCCCCCGTGGCAATTACACCCTCAAGGAGGGCATAGCAGCCTGCAAAGGCGACTGTGAGTTCTGCCTGGCATGCGTGCAAAACTGTCCGCAAAAGGCCATAACGCTAAGCGATGGCGAGAAGAACCCCGACGCCCGCTACCGCCATCCGGGCGTGGCTCTGGCCGATATAGTAATGGCTAACAGCCAATTGAAAGTGTGATAACAATAAAACCTCAAAACGAAACATAACATGGAAAAAGTAAGAACAGCCACTCTGCAGCAGTTAGGCTATGCAGAGAGTAAAACCTACATTATGGCAATGCTTTTCGTTGTGGGCAACATCGTTCTGCCGCAACTTTGCCATCTCTTTCCGCAGGGAGGGCTAATCCTCCTGCCCATCTATTTTTTCACCCTCTTTGGAGCCTATAAGTATGGTTACGTAGTGGGATTGCTCACCGCGGTTCTGTCGCCATTGGCCAACAATCTCATGTTTGGCATGCCGCCGTCTACCATGCTTCCGGCCATACTCACCAAGAGTATTCTCCTTGCTATCATAGCTTCTGCGGTGGCAAGGCATTGGGGCAAGACCTCGTTGGCTTGCGTAGCGCTCGCCGTTGTGGGCTATCAGTTCCTCGGTTCGTTGGCAGAATGGGCCATTACGGGCAGCATCACGGCCGCCCTGCAGGACGTTCGCCTCGGCCTTCCGGGCATTCTGCTCCAGATTTTCGGCGTATGGGGCCTGCTGAAGCTTACCGCCCGCAGCAGCAAAGCCGAATAAACACATCATTAATTAAACACACAAGCATTATGGATTCTGACAACAAGAACTGTTCGCGCCGAGAGTTTCTGAAGCGCTTTGGAGTTTCTGCGGCTTCAGCTTTTGCCATGCTCGCCGTGGGCGACCTGCCTGTCAAGGGCATGAACCGGCAAGACCAGCGGTCGCCACAGCCGCAATCGCCGCAGGATAAGAGCAATAACATGTCGTACAGGGTTAACAACAAGACCGGCGACAAGGTGTCTCTGCTTGGCTATGGCATGATGAGGCTGCCCTCTAAGGATGGTCAGATAGACCAGGATATGGTGAACAAGGAGGTGGACTATGCCATAGCCCACGGCATTAACTACTTCGACACGGCCCCGATGTATGGTGGCGGACGGTCGGAGACGGTCACGGGCATTGCACTTCACCGCCATCCGCGCAGCTCTTACTTCATAGCCACGAAGATGTCAAACCAGAGAGCTGACCAGCAGTCGTTCGAAAAGAGCAAGGAGATATACGAAAACTCTTTCAAGTACCTGCAGGTGGACTACATCGATTATTACCTTCTGCACGGTGTTGGGGGCTCAGGCATGGACGAATTCAACAGGCGCTTCATGGACAATGGCATCTTGGACTTCCTCGTAAAGGAGCGTGCAGCCGGCCGTATACGCAATTTGGGCTTCTCTTATCATGGTAACGTGGAGGTGTTCGACTGGCTCGTGAACCACAACGACCAGTACCACTGGGACTTTTGCCAGATAGAGTGCAACTATATTGACTGGCGCCACGCCTCATTGGGCAAGAACAGCCGCAAGCACGATGCCGACGCAGAGTACCTTTACGGCAAATGCGAGAAGGCCCACATACAGAACGTAATCATGGAACCGCTGCTCGGAGGCCGCCTTGCACGGCTTCCGCAGCAGTACTACGACCAGTTGAAGGCCGTGAAGCCTGACGACAGCGCAGCCTCTTGGGCTTTCCGGTGGGTAGGTTCCAAGTCTAACGTGCTCGTAACCCTCAGTGGCATGACGCAGATGGACGTACTCGAGGAGAACGTAAAGACCTTTTCGCCCCTCGTGGCACTCACTCCGGCCGAGGAAAACCTGCTCGAGAAGATTTCAGACGGCATGTCCGGCATGCCGGTAGTGCCCTGCACGGGTTGCCATTACTGCATGCCGTGCCCCTTTGGCGTTGACATTCCGGGCAACTTTGCTTACTACAACGAGGTGATTAATACCGGAAACCTGCCCTCTAAGGCCGCTTCTGACTATAAACAGAAGCTCTCCGCCTTCACCTCCGGCTACAAGAAGACCCTGAAGCGGGAAAACTGGGCCACGGCATGTCAGGATTGCGAGGCCTGCCTGCCCAAATGCCCGCAGCAAATACGCATTCCCAACCAGCTCTCGCGCATAACCGAACTGCTCAACGCCAAGGCTTGAGCCTCAGGAGCAGCAGCCCTTGCAAGCTGAAGTGATGACGTAGACACCGCAAAGTCAGCCCATCAGCGATGAGAGATGATGTCGGAGACATCACCGTTTGGTAACCTCGGGTCGTCCCGCCCC
>CAZUWO010000135.1:0-8137 GCA_964623995.1 uncultured Prevotella sp.
AGATGATGCCGGAGGACTCACAGAGTGATCAGTATGGCGGTACCGGACCGTCATGCCGACCACCTGATTGATGTCACAGCATCACCCACTCATCTCATACCTACTGAGCCATTGATGCCGGAGGCATCACCGTACAATAACCGCAGGTCGTCCCGACCTGCGGAACAGGACTCCCCATCTAACCCCGACTCCGGAGGAGTCGCCCAGCTAACACATCAGCACATCAGCATGATGACAACGCATATACAGCGAATGGGCGACTCCTCCGGAGTCGATTCGGGAGGGCGGGGCATGAAGTTCCGCAGGTCTTCGACCCGCGGTTACCGATCGGTGATGCCTCCGGCATCAATTACTCCCGCAGAAATCGCCAACGGACATCAATTGATGCGCTGACGGCCCCCAATTGAAGACCAAAAGAACAACAATTGATGCGCATTCGGACATCAATTGAAAGACACTCACCATATATGCCCCTTCAGGCCGCAATACGGCCACTGTGGCGCAGAGATTAGTCCACGTGGTGAGAGCCGCCGGAATCAATCCAGAGCGCGGTAAGCATTATAGTGAAAGCCACAATAAGTCCCGATGTATTCATGATTTGATCCTTTCTCTTAAATAAAATAATGTGAATGTTGAAGATTTGGAGTGGTTGACCGTTGCCTTTAAGCAACCTGTTATTCCTGAAAGCAATTTCTGCCTGTAGCCGTGCTACGTTTTCTTAACCGCTGCAAAGGTACTACTTCCACCCACAACCGGCGCAAGCCTCACTCAAAAACGCCCCAAACATGCCCTTTTCTTGATGCAAATCAACGATTGTGTACGCACACATTGATGTAAATCAAGCAAAAAACATCTCCCCGAAGCCGCATTACCATCCAGCGCAAGCATAGAGAAATCCCGGCTCAAGCAGCCATACAGCCACAAGAACCGGGACGAACAATGAAATAATTATATATATGAGTGAATCTAGGTTATTCTTCTTCCTCCCAAAGGTCGAACCAGTATTCCTTGGCGTCGCCTTCGAGTCCTTCCTCATCATCGCCACCTTTCTCAAACTGGTCGCCCGTATCCGTGCGCGCCGAAGGTGCCCCTGCCACGAGTGTTACCTCAGCTTTCATCATGTATTCTGCCACCACGGGCACTTCGTATTGCTTCTTTAGCTTCATCTTTCTACCTGTTTATTTCACAACAACCTTCTTGTTCTCCTTAATGTATACGCCCTGCGGCACTCCGGCATCGGCAGAACTGCCTACCCGCTGACCACCAAGATTGTAGACATTGCCATCGTCCGGCGCGTCGGTAAACACCTTCTTGATGTCTGTTGCCACCCCGTCCACGTAGAAGCGGGGCGCGTTTGCCTTGGCATTGTCGTCGTTAGCGGTGAAGTAAGCACGATATCCGCGCAGCGTACTCTTGCCTGTTGAGCGATAGAAAGTATTGTTATTAAGGAACCAAATGCCCTCGCCGAGCGTTATCTTGCCGTCATAGTTGCCCGTAAAGTTGTAGGTTGTGCCCTCAGCTACGGGCGTAGCACTCTGCACTGGCGTCACGTTGTCAATGTAGAACGTGCCCGGCGCGGTCGGGGTAGTGAGCAAGAAAGGCACGTTGGCCTTTGTTCCGGTGGTAGAAGTGGTGAAGAGCACCTCAATGCCGCTGGTGTTAGAGAAGCTGAACACCTTGGCATCAGTGCCGAAAGCCGACTCTATCTGAGCCTGAGTCATGTCGAACGGCAGCACCATGGTGTTGTAGGCCGTGGTGCTAAGCGTGCGCCTCAGCTGCACGTTTATCGCCTTTCCGTATATGTCGGTGCCGAGAGCAGAGAGCGCCTCGGCCTCATCCATCACCACATAGTCCTTCTGGGCGAAGTTGCCGGTTATGCTAACGTCGCCGTCTACCACCTCAGCTGGCACGGTGAACGCTCCATTCTGGCCGAAGCTGGCAGCATTATAGGTCACCGTTTGCCACTGGCGATTGTGGTGAACGTACTGTTCGCCGTCAAGATTATAGCCATGCTTCACCTCAATGTTGTCGTTGTCGAACCCGGGAGCCGGATTAACCGAAATGGCAAACTCTTTCTTGAAGGGCACGCTGTAGTTGGTAATGTCGCCCCCATCCGGCAATGTTACGTAGCCGTTGCGGGCCGAACTGTTCACGGTCACGTTGTCGCTGTGCACGTTTATCAGCAAATCGAGTATGCCTCCGCCATTATCTGTGGTCGACTGCATGTTGATACTGGTCGCTGTATTTTCGTTTCCGCCGCCTGCGTCAATACAGTTCCAGTCAGCCTTGAAGCGCATGCGGTATATGCCGGGCTTGGTATCGGCCGGTATTGTAAACGATGGCATGGTTTTGTTATTGCGGTTATTGTCTGAATAGCTATTGCCTTTACTGTCATAAAGAGGGTTTGCGGTGCCCCCGTTGTAGCACGACCAGCTTACGGCTTCGCTGCCTTCGGCCGCTCCATGGTTGCTTCCAACCAGCGGAGTGAATTGTCCGTCCTGGTTGTAGTCAATATAGGCGTAGCCGTGCATCCAATTACCTTGATAGTTTACCGCCGGTGTGTAGGTCTCGCCTGCCTTCAAATCCCAAGTAACAGTGCCGGTTAAGTCGTTGTAAACATTACGTTCCTTATAATTAGAACTAATGTTATTGAGGTCATAACTGTAGTTAAGGCCGTTTGGTCCCGACAGGCTCACCCCCTGCAAGTAGCGGCTATCGCGCGAGTTTGCTTTATTATCGAAGTTTATATAATAATCAGAGAACTTGGAACGTTGGCCTGCGTTGCTGTTAATCTCTATCTGATCCACGTAGCAAGCAAAGTCTTCCGTGTACTCGTGAGGCGATTTCAGGTCGGGAACCACCACAAGGCTGTATATCTCCACACCCGAAACTGTCTTCACCGGAAACACCATGTCGGTCCATTGGTTGGCAGTCGGGTAGCTGTAGTTAGACTCCACCCAGAACTGTTCCACCGTTGGGGGCTCGTCGGCAAAGGCCGACGTGGTGCGCTTTCCGAGTCCTACGAGCATCACTTTCGACGTATTGGGCTTGTAAACCAGCACATGCACGTACTGAGCTGACTCATTTGTGGCCCAGGGAGTATTCAGATCTATGCGCACTCCGAACGTGTTGCTGCCGAAACGGGAGCGCTGCACGCCCAGTATATAGTCGCTTTCGTTGTCCACTCCGCCCGTGGTCTTGCCCTGAGTGAAGTTCTTTATCACCTTGGCATTGCCGCTAAGCGCGCCTGTACGGAAGGGAGAAGCCTCCCAAGTGTCGTATACGCCCACCTCTTTATAGTCGGCAGGCGATGCGTCGAAGGTTATTTGGGTTTGGGCTATCGCGGCCAGTGGTAGTAGGAGGAGCTGCGTGAGTATTATCTTTTTCATGTCTTTGTCGTCCTGCTTCTAAAATATTGATACTGTGTGGAGCAGTGGGCAAGCCTTGCTCTTGGTAATATTAATGCGCACGTAGCGTGCGTTCACGCCCGTGTTGTAGCTGTTCTGGGTGCTGCCACTAAGGGGAATAACGCGCTTATAGCCTATAGTGGTCTGCGCTATCTTAGGAGCGGCGGTGGTCCAGTTGCTGTTGTCGGTGCTGTATTCTATGTTGAAGGCCTGCACTCGCTGCCCCAACTTTATGTATTCCTGCAGGGCCACGTAGTGAATAAGCCGCGTTGAGCCCAAGTCCAGAGTCAGTGTAGCGGCCGTGGTGCCGTCGTCGGTGGCCCAGTATGTATCCTTATCGCCGTCGGTTACGTTTGTCGGCTCGTAGGTTCGGCCGGTTCCGCGGGTCCGTGTGGCCGTAGCCGTAACCTCAGCATTGCGCGCAAGGTCGGTGCCAAGGCGTGTTTTGAGCAACTGTCCCATCTGTTCCAGCACCCGGACGTCGGCATCCGGCAGCACGCCGGCTTTGTTTGGAGGGAAGTTAAGTATAAGAGTAGAGTTGCGGCCCACCGTTTCCAAGTACATCTTAAATAGGGTTTCGGCGTCACTCACGGTTTCATTTCCTTTATAAAACCATCCTCCGCTAGTGGCTTTAGCGTCACTCTCGCCCGGATTCCATAGCCAATAGCCTTCCTCTCCGGTGCCTTGATTGTTGGTGTTCTCCTCTATTGAGTGAGTTCCCCAGCACGTTTCGCTGCCCTCTCCTTTCTCATTTCCAATCCAACGGGCCTCACCTCCTACGCCCCACATTACGCAATTGGGGGCCAGTTTGTGAATTTTGTAACGCAGATTGGGCACGTCGTAGTAAACGTAACGCTCTATTTCGACCTTCTTTTTGGTACTTCCGCCATAATAGCCCTCACCTCCGTTGGCACCGTCAAACCACATTTCGAATTGGTCTTCACCGTAATTGGCCAGCTCTTCACACTGGGGAATGAACACCTTGTCTATGTAGTCTTGGGTGCCATAATATGAACTGCTGCGGTCCCACGGCGAAACGTAGAAGCCATACTTCATGTTCAGCTTCTTGGCTGCGGCACCAAACTTCTCTGGTATGTTGGTTTTAGCGTATGTTCCCGTACTGCTGCTAATGCTGTGGCTGGTGGTTTGGGTGGGCCACAGGCAGAAACCGTCGTGGTGTTTCACCACTGCTATGCCGCCCTTCATGCCTGCTGCCTGGCAGGCCCTAAGCCATTGCTCGGGATTTGGCTCTGCGGTGGGGTTGTAAGTAGACTCGTTCTCGTTGCCAAGTCCCCACTCCTCGCCAGTAAAGGTGTTCATGCCATAGTGGAAGAAACCGTAAAACTCAGTCTCGTTCCACTTCAGCTGTCGCTCACTGGGCACAGGATGCACGGGCACTGGCTCATTATTGCTGTTTGAAGGCTCTTCTTTTATTAGCTCGAGCTGGGCCTGCGAAGCTGCGGAGAATAGCAGACCGCTTAGGCACAGTGCTAATCGCATTGTGTGTTTCATATCTCTCTGTTCTGTAATTTGTTGTCATTCGCTCAATAAAAAATCCCTGCCCGAACCTAAGTCCAAGCGGGGATTTTCCATATAAATAAAGCTTTTTGTATAGTTTTATTCTTATCTCAGTACTTGTTATGCCTACATGTATTATCATGTTCCTATTTCCAAACTCACTGTTATTTTACAAAGTTGAGATGGAAAATTGCGAGCATCTCTGTCACTCCTTTCTTTATCTGTAAGTCCTAAATCATAAAGTAGACATCAATCGCCACCCCATTTGTCAGTGTTATCCCACCAAGTAGATGGAGTATCAGAACCTTCTGGATCTTGATGATCTCCATCATAAACCCCGAAGTTATCAACATTTTCATACTGGCCAGTAGTCTTTTCACGAAGTACACTGGCATTCTTGAACTGTGAGTCGCAAAGACTGTCTCCCAATTCTATAGTATATATACTTGGCTTTAAATATTTTTTTCGCCTATTATTTAATTCTGTCATTGCCTTTCTTTATTCTTATTTTTCAACTATCACTTTCTTTCCGTTTACGATATAGATTCCGGCAGGCAACGATTCTTTATTGATATCACGGCTTATGAGCTGACCATTAAGATTATAAATGCCTTTACGCTGTGAAGCAATTGTACTTCTGTCAGTAATGTTGTCCAAGTAATCTATGTCTACTATACCGGTAGTTTCCTGTTCTTTACCATCAATGATAAAGCTCAAGCTGTTAGCTGTAGCTGTTGAATTAGGATATTCAAACCAAATTCTAAAAGCCTTGAGGCCGTATTTCTTGCCAGTTGGCACCTTATAAAGGTTACCATCTATCATGACATAGTCACCTTCATGGCTGTCACGACCTTCAATAATTTCACGTGTAACCGTGTTATCAGCATTTGTTTGCTCTGTGTAGTTGCGCCCCATGGAACCTTTGGCCACCATAGAACCACCAGAAACAGCATTAGAACTTGTGTAAGTACATAGCGATTCCCAATTATTCTGGTCAAGGTAATTTGTTTTAGTATTCATATTACCTAACGAATCACGTATAAGTGTTACATAAGGTATAACATAGTGATTAGCCGGAACAGTCTTTTTTGCTTTGTCTGTACGATGCCAATTTGGATCTATGGTTGAATTAAGTGTACCAGTATAAGCTGCTGTCAAACCTGGCTCTTTAGTTGGCTTTATTATGTATGGTGCAAAAGCACGAATCATAGGACTATCATCTGTAGCTGGCTCTACGGTAAGATACTGTATAGAATTATTGGTCAGGCGGAACAGACGAGCCACCATTACATCAGTGCCAAAAGCTGATTGCACTTGATACTTAGTAAGAGTAACAGGCAAGATTATCGTATTCCACTTTCCAAGCTTAAAGGTTCGGTTCAAGTGGAGTGTACTGTTTTTATACTCATCGGTAGTATGGGTTAAGTGTTCCAACGTCTCATCATTCTCGTCAAGCATCAAGTCCGGTGAATCAGTTGGTGCTCCTGCATAAAGTAAATTAAAGTTATCTACAGCCGTCCAAGGAGCACTAGAAGCATTTTCTGTTGGAGGGGTTACACGTATTCCAAAACGAATATATCCACCTGTGTTTTCTGGCACATATATCATTACTTGATTTACATACTGGCCGCTAAAGAACAACCTACCTGCATTGACAGCGGTATTAGTATTATTAGCAACAGGACCTTTTAGCCATGATATAGTGTCTGCATTAATTACATTAAGCTGTTGGCCTACTGTATTTTCATTTAAGACACTGGCATTTTCGCCATCTCCATCAACCTCTTCTGCATACAAGTAAGCCCTGTCTGTCGTAAAACCATTGCAACGAAGTATATACCATCCAGCACGATCTACCTTTACTGTCTGATATAAATCTTGATTCGCTAAACTATTAGTATATGCATAATAGTAAGCTCCATATTGACGTTGAATACTTCCATTATAATTTTGATAACTATTTCCACCCATTCCTTGCACAGTCTTATAAACAGAGCCTACACCAAATCTAAATCCTTGGGTGTTTCCAGACACTTTCCATGAAGTTAAATCTGTATTATTGACTTGAAAAGAAGGATCCTTGACAAGGAAAGTTGCCACCAATGGCTGATTTAACTCAGCTGTAGTTAAATTAAAGAGCTTCTCATAATCAGCTAAAGATATAAGTTTCCAATGTTGATTGGGCTCCCCATTCGGATTATTATCATCATAATAACTATCCACAAGATCAAATCCTTTGCTTTGGTAATTTGGAAGAGCACCTATATGTCTTGTTGTATTACCGACATCTACTGTTGAAAGCATATAAACATGTTGCCCTTCAGCATAACCGGTAACAGGAGTAAATGTCCAACTACCTTCATTTTTATTTCCATCAATGAACAAGCCATTCTTCATAGCAGCGCCTTGATTATCAGTATAAATAGAACCACCACTTACGCCACGATTATCATTCTCATTCTTAAAGAAAACATAACCTTGCTGATTTCCATTGTCTTTTGACGTCGTTAATCCAGTCTGAAGATAGTATTTACCATTTCCTGCTTTATGGATCCAAACTATAAGGCCCACAGGAGACAGTATACCCTGAGTTCCCCACGTAGCACCAGCAGCAAGAACGCGTTTTAACCCTACATTGTAAAGGAAAAACATTTTAGAATTGTTGTCTGTTGGCTTTGAATCAACATCAGAAAAAATGTCTGCGTCGTCATTAATTTCAGTACCTGGTAAGCTACTCAAATCAACATTAAACGACCCCTGCGCCTTAGCTACATTACCCCCTACGAAAGAGAGCATAGCTATCACTGAACACAATAAAATCCTTAACTTATTCATATCAAATCAAAGTATAATTCGGTATTATTTATATCTTTCCACTTTATCAGGGTTGCAAAGTTACTGGAAATACTGATAAGTCAAATAATTTTATTTAAAACAATACATAAATGTTACATATTTCCTACACTTATATTTATCCAATTGATACAGTCTTGCAATTCCTTGACTCCCCAAAACTATAAAAAGAGAGTTTTTAATACAACATTATCTACATGCCGTTTCACAAGTTTCCTCTCCGAAATCAGAGTCATCCCTCCGGGCAAATAAGTCCAAGGGTGTTGCATGGTCATCTCCCCCTACCGCCTGATTAATGCCAAAGCCATCACCAACATAGCGAATGGGCGACTCCTCCGGAGTCGTAGTAGGGAGTAACG
>CAZUWO010000136.1:0-7830 GCA_964623995.1 uncultured Prevotella sp.
GATTCACGGTGTAGGCGTAACCGGAATAGAAGGCCTCAGAGGAGAGATAGTTGTTCACTGTTTCGGTAGCAATGCCCCAACGCATAAGGTCGAACCAGCGCTGGTTCTCGAAAGCCAGTTCCATACGGCGCTCATTGCGCACCGCTTCACGGAAATCATAAGTGTTACCCACTTGTTCGAGAGTGAAAGGCTGTATGTGTGCCCGCTCGCGAATCATGTTAAGGTACTTCAAAGTCTCTGTCGACGGACCGTGAAGTTCGTTCTCTATCTCAGCATAAAGCAAGGCTATGTCGGCCACTCTCAGCACCGGCCAGTCGCTTTCGCCGTCATACTGCACCGTAACGGGGTAGGTATACTTGCAGCAATAGCTGGCTTCTATCCACTGATGAGTGGTTGAGTTGTAGTAACGTTGGGCAATATTGGTATTCAGACGCACTGTGTCGCCGTTGTTGATATAATCGCTAATAAGGTTGTTTGATGGCGAATTGTAGTTGTTTGCCGAACCTACTATGACGTTGGCACCATTGTTTATCGGTGCGAATAGGTTGCCAAATGGCGATCCTAAGCCCACATTGCCTGAGAGATAGCGCACTGCGAAGATTATCTCCTTGTTCATCTCGTTTGAGGGTGAGAAGATATCGTGATAAGGAACAAGGTCGGCTGCCGACTGAGGGTTGCCCACTCGGCTGCTCTGCAATACCTGAAGGCAGAGCTGAGCGGCCTGTGCGTACTTGTCGTCACCTATTTTATAATGTGTGGCATAGACCTTAGCGAGTAGCGCACGGGCTGCATTCATGTCGGCACGGCCCAAATCGGCATCGGCCATCTGCTCCGGAAGCAGTGCATTGTTGACAATATTCTCAAGGTCTCCCTCGATGAGGGCGTAAACTTCCTCAACGGTTGAGCGCTGCATGTTGCGGGCAACAGATGATGGAGTCTTCTGTGTTACGATGAATACCGGTCCCCACAGGCGCACCAGATTGAAGTATTCAAGTGAGCGAAGGAACAGAGCCTCACCCTGATACTGGTTGCGCTGCTGGGCATCAGCCACGGCATCGAGGTTGGCAATCACTTCATTGCAGCGGTTTATAACGGCATAAGTGCTGTTCCAGTAGTTGGAAACCCACTCATGTTCGGCGCCTATGGTGCTCTGGTCGAGCTGTTCCACGAGCTTGGTGGTGTTCGATGTTGAGCCGGTGGCATACATGCGGGCGTTGTCTGAGCGCAGTTCGGTCATGGCCCATTCGTAATACATGGCGTCGTGCAGACCGTTATAGCAGCCCATTACAAGCGAGTTGACCGACGAAGCGTCCTTGACATACTCGCCAGAAGCCACCTCTGAATATGGATACTTGTCGAGGTCGCAAGCCACAAGAGTTGCCACGGCAAGAGCCAATGTTATGAATTTTATTGATTTCATGGTTTGTTCTTGATGTTGAGTGGTTGTTAGAATGTAATGTCGAAACCGGCAGAGATGGTTGAAGTGAGTGGGAATCCGCCTCGCTGGTAGCCGGAAATCATTGCGCTTGAGTAGACTCCGGTGGTCATTCTTGACTCAGGATTGATGCCTCTGTAGCTTCCGCCCCAGAAATAGAGGAGGTTCTGGCCCGAGAGATAGAATCTCACAGTGTTCAGATGCAGCTTGCGGGTAGCCGCGGCGGGCATGGTGTAGCCCACGGTAAAGTTGCGAAGGCAGGCGTAAGAGCCATTCTCTATTGGGTAGTCGGTAAGGCAGAGGTTGTAACCGTTCTTCCAGAAGGGGGTCTTGCCGTCGCCCGGATGGTCAGCACTTATCCAATGATTTTTGGTGTAGGCCTTGTTCCAGCGGGTGGTTTCGTTGTAATATACGTCGCCATTGTAGACTTTAATGCCTTGAACGCCCTGAATTAGGAACGAAATGTCGAAGTCATGAATCTTGAAGGTGTTGGTAATGCCCCAAGTAAAGTCAGGATATGGGTCGCCAAGTGGTGTGCGGTCGTCGGTGTTGAGCACTCCGTCGCCATTGATGTCGGCAATACGGAGTCCGCCTGGCACGTCTTCTGCAAAGTGGGGGTTAGCCTCTATCTCCTCAGTGGAGTTCCAAACTCCTATGGTCTTATAGCCATAGTACTGAATAAGCGGGTCGCCCACGCGGGCAATATAGCACTCATTGCGTTCGCCCTGACTGATAACCTGGCGCTCTCCGCCAAGTTCGAGCAGCTTGTTGCGCGAGAGTGAGAAGTTGATGCTGGTGTCCCAGACGAAGTTCCTGTTGCGGAAGTTGTGTGTTTCCAGCTGAATCTCTACGCCCTTGTTGCTCACCTTACCTATGTTGTTCCAATAATAGCTGAAGCCGGTGAATGTTTGGGTGGGCTGAGCGAAAAGAAGTGAGCGCGTAACTGAGTAGTAAGCGTCAACGCTCAGATTGATTCTATTCTTGAACAAGCCGAGATCAAAGCCGAAATTGAACTCATCGGTCTTCTCCCAAGTTATGTCCTTGTTGGCAAGATATTCTGAAGTGTTGGCCACACCGTTGATAAGACTGCCGTTTCCGGGTCCTGTCACGTAGTTTGCATTGCTCAACACCTCGAGCGCGGCTTGATACTGTATGCGGTTGTTGCCGGTAACGCCGTATGAAGCGCGCAACTTCAGGTTGCTTATGGCGTCAACATTCTTCATGAAGGGTTCCTCATTTACGCGCCAACCCACCGATACCGAGGGGAACCAGGCGTTGCGGTTGCCTTTGGAGAAGAGTGAAGAGCGGTCCAGACGGAGCGAGGCTGAGAGCAGGTAGCGGTCCAGATAATCGTAGTTTACGCGGCCGAGGTATGACTCAAGTACTATGTCGGGATAGCGGAAGGTGCCCGTTCCGTCGGTGTTGCCGTTGCCGTCGCTGGCCAGACGGTACACTGTGGCGGCGTTGAGGGTCTGTATGTCGTCGGTGGCAAAGCCTGTTGCCGACATGGCCACACGCTGATTGCGGGTGCTTTCGGCCGTATAGCCGAGCAGGGCGTCGATGGTGTGGGCCTTCTTCGGACCGAAATCGAGATGGTAAGTAAGTGTATTCTCTGTAAGGAGGTCAACAATGAGCGAGCTGAAATAGGTGGCCGAGCTGGCTTCACCGTCGCGTGTGGCGTTCTTGTTGTTATAGGAGTACGACGGCTGGAACCTTACATTAACTCCGTCTGAGGTTTTAAACTGGAGTCCTTTGGCCAGGTCCACGGTGAGGTATATGCTTGCCAGGCCCTGGAAGTCCTCGCCCCAGCGCTTGGTGTTGGCCATAACGCTGTAAGGGTTGTTATTGGCCGAGGAGAAGGGCGACGACGATTCCATTATCGGATTGCCGTCTTCGTCCACCTCGCCTGTCGGAGTCTGTATGTTGTTGAAGTGGCTTCCGCGTGCAAAACCGGTATATCCGGTGAGCGCGGTCGACTGCGCGTTGTGGTATACTGGAAGGAAAGAGGGCGTGCGATAGAAGTCAATGAAGTTGTTGCGGGGCCGTTCTGTCTTCCTGTAAGTACCGGACACGTTTACGCCCAAGGCCACAATAGACGACAGTTTTGTGTCTACTTTGGCCCTGAAGTTCAGCTTGTCGTAGTCGTTTTGCTTCATTATACCGTTGTCGGAGGTATAGGCTGCCGAGATGAAGTACTTGGTATCCTTGCGCCCTCCTGAAACATTAAACTGCACATTGGTTATTCCGGCCACGTCGCGCAGGCCTTCCTTCTGCCAGTCTGTGGGGCCCCAGAGGCTCTCCAAGTAGGCAGCTGAGCGTGCATTGGCCAGAACTGAGCGGCCGCCCATGGCCTCTTCGGCCACCATCTGGTCGTACCATTCGGTACTGGTCATCATGTCGTGAAGCTTGTAGGCATACTTGAAGCCCTGATTGAACTTGAACGAGTATTTAGGACGGTCGGGGGTGCCTTGCTTTGTGGTAATCATTATCACGCCGTTGGCGGCTCTCGAACCGTAGATGGCGGCCGAAGCGGCATCCTTGAGCACCTCTATCGAGGCTATGTCTGAGGCGTTTATCTGCTGCAAACCGCCCGAAACGGGAAATCCGTCAATAATTACGAGGGGCTCGCTTTCGGCCGAAATGGAACCGGTACCGCGCACACGGATAGACGGGGTTACACCAACCTCTGAGGTTTGGTTGCTCACCGTGAGACCGGTCATCATGCCTTGAAGGGCTGTCGACACATCGCTCACGGGTATGTTGTTTATCTTGTCGCCTTCCATCTTGGATATAGAACCCGTCAGGTGCGACTTAGTCTGGGTGCCGTAGCCTATCACTACGGTCTCGTCGAGTGTGGTTTCGTCCTCGTGTAGGGTAACGTCAATGGTTGTTCGCTTGCCCACTATCTCGGCTTGAGAGGTGTAGCCAATAAAGGAATAAACAAGCATGGCCTTGCCACCGGGCACATTGATGCTGTAATGTCCGTTAGCATCGGTTACTGTACCTGTGGGTGTCTTGGCATCTTTCACCGAAACGGTAACGCCTGCCAAAGGCCCTTGGTCGTCGCTTACTGTGCCGGTAACCGTGCGTTGAGCCATAACGTAGACCGGAGCGAGTAGCAATGCCAGTCCCATTACGATGACTCTAAGTGCTTTTGAATGCTTCATAGAAGTTAGGTCTAATTATTTTGATGATTTAATTATTAATCTGGTGCAAATGTATATATTATTTTTGGTATACCAATAATGCTGGTAAACCAATTATATCTTTTTAACTTTAACACTAAAAAGCACATATATCAGTTAATAAAAACAAAAACACCAAGCCGTTTCTCTGTTGTTTTCGGCTTTTTCAATAAATTTGCGAGCACTTTAAACTTAGAATTAGCTTATTGGCTTTAAGCCAAGACTAATGGCCCGCAAAAATACTCTGAGCCGAAGCATTGGGCACAACGCTGCCCTACCCCAACAAGGACGGCCCGCCTAAGAGAGACCTTTGGGCCATCAAGAGAGCTGAGCCACAACCAGAAAGAACTTATATTGACACATTATTAATATAATAAACCAAACCGAACAAAACAAGACGATGATTAAAAACTGCGATCCGGCTCCCGTAGAAAAGATTATAGAGTACGTGAAAGATGGCATTGCAAACCACAAATTCAATCCCGGCGACCGTCTGCCTTCAGAGCGAAAGCTGGCCGAAACTTTCCATGTGGGAAGGCCGCATGTGCGACAAGCCCTGCAGAAACTGGAGACCTATGGCATAGTGCAGACCTTTCCACAGAGCGGTACCGTGATTTCTGAGTTCTCTAAGGAGCAGTTCGACAGTCTGGTACACGACGCTCTGAAGGAGGAAAAATACGATTTCTTCAGCCTTGTCTATGTGCGCGTGCTGCTGGAGATAGAGGCTTGCAAGCTGGCCACGATATATCGCACCGAAGAAGACATGGCAAAGGTGGAGCAGTCACTACGCAAACTGGAGGCGAGTAAGGACTCCGACGAGCGCGTCAAGAACGATTTTGCCTTCCATCACGCCATAGCTGAGTGCAGCCACAACCCCGTCATAGTCTCGCTCTTGCTCATCATCACCCCCGACATAATGCGTTACTATCACAAATACCGTTTCTGTACCATTCCGGAGCGCATTGTCAACACCGAGCATAGGGAGTTTATACTCTATATTAAGGAAGGAGAAGCCGACAAGATGCGCGAACTCGTGTTGCGCCACCTGCGCAACCAGATTGAGACGGCAGAGGTCTTGTCGGGCAAAAAAATGCCTCAGTTCAAACTCGACACCATTCCCCAGCTCAACTTAAAGCATGCCTGACAGGCCCGTTCGGCCGCAAGTGCTGTCCGCAATGCCAGCCTGAGCCATGCCGTGGGCCCGCAATAGCAACTCACCGGCATAATTACCCCACGGCCATTATGCCCTGAAGGAGTTGCCTTAGCTTGTCTGCGAGATACAGAGGCACGTTAATAAGGTCATCATCCTTACGCATGTTCAGCGTAGAAAAGCGTACCGACACCTCCGGATTATAGCTTTTACGGTAAAGTGAGAGACTTTTCGCCTTCACGTTATGGTCGGCCTTAACCTCTATAGGTATTATGCTGTCCATGAATTGCAACAAGAATTCCACATCGGCCGTATTGCCCGACGTCCAGTAATACTGATTATCACCAAACTGACGCACCAATGACTGAAGCACAAAGTTTTCCGACAGCACTCCCTTAAATTCGGTAAACAGCCTGTTTCCCTGTAAGACGACACTCGGAGCAAGCTCAAATTTCCGGCAGAGCAAGCCCACGTCGTTCAGATATAGCTTAAAGGAATTGCTCTTTTTATAGGCAGATAGCGGCAAGCGGGGAGTCTCAACGTTGTACACTCGGCATACAAGTCCGGCAAGAACCAGCCACTCTATGGCTGCCTCATACTCACGGGCTCGTGCACCTTTCTTCACATCCGCATAACGAAACTTCTTGTCTTCCCTTGCCAATTGGTCTTGTATGTTTCCCCAAACCTGAAATACCCGCGGAATATCCTTATTGTCTATGTGCTTGGCAAAGTCGAAAGTGTACGACTGTAGTATTGCTGCCTGAATACGCAATGCGGCATCCCAGTCCTTACTGTCTATGTAAGCGCTCACCACTTCCGGCATTCCACCCAATAAAAGATATACTTTGTAAGCATCTATCAGTTGATGGTGTATCACCTCCGGTATTGTAATTATACCGTCTATTGTGGCATAGGCTTTATAGAGCCGCATGTCTGAGGCGCGAAGATATTCTGAAAAAGTAACAGGATAAAGCTTCATGAAGTCCACTTTTCCTACAGGAAACGATGCCCCTTTCCTGTTTAGTGCCACGCCAAGCAACGATCCGGCACACACTATGTTGTATTCCGGAGCCTCTTCGCAAAAATACTTCAGGCTGTTCAGGGCCTCATTGCACTCCTGAATCTCATCTAACACTATCAAGGTTGATTGCGGATTTATCGCCTTTCCGGTTATCATTGACAACGATGAAATTATTCTGTGCGGATCTTTGGTGCGCTGAAACTCGAGCTTTAAATCGGGCATAGTGTCAAAATTCAGATATACCATGTCGGCGTAACATTCTTTGCCAAATTTCTTCAATATCCATGACTTGCCCACTTGCCTTGCTCCTTGCAGCACAAGTGGCTTGCGGTGCCGGCTTTCTTTCCAACTTCTCAGTTCGTTAAGTGCGTCTCTTGCTATCTCCATTGCTATAACTTTTTGGCAAAATTACACATTTTTCCTATGAAAAAGGTGAAAAATCACACATTTTTCATACCAATGGCTGTTTCTTTCATTGCCAATGGCAAAGGCATATCACTAAAAACGGCCACTGCCCTCACGGGTGGTGACCGCCAAAAGTTTGTATATGAAAAATATAAAGTGAATAATAAAATCTAAGCTTCTTTACTTAGAGAGATATGATAATTCGTTTTCGTGGTTACGGTTATGCCCGTCAGTAATCCCAGATGCCGGAGGTGGAGTCTGCACCTCCAGCCTCTTCATCATCGCCCCACGGGTTTTCCTTTGAGTGCGCATCATGGTTTCGAGGACGCGATATGTTCACGCCGAAGCTTGGATCACCCTCTCCTTCCATCAAGTCCTCCATTATCAGCGCCTTTGTCTCGGGCTTGCTGTATTGTCTTCTTTTCATTGTCTGTTCGAGTTTAATGTTCTTAATCATCATTTTCTCAGCACTTTGTGGCCGCCTATAATAACTATGCCCTTATAGTCGCTGCCCACTCGCTGACCGCTTAGGTTGTAAGCTGGGCCTTCAGGCTCGCCCACCGGCTCACCGTCTATGGTGCTTATGCCTGTTGATATGCCGTCATCGTCCAGCTTAAAGGCCAATACATTAGCC
>CAZUWO010000137.1:0-7804 GCA_964623995.1 uncultured Prevotella sp.
AGTTTAGCAAACTGCTGGTTTCAGCCACTCACCCATCCTTCCAATTAACGTGGGCATTAAGCTTGAACTGACCAAGCATTGTTTCCAAATGCGGTGCAAAGGTAATGCTTTAATTTTATTCCCACAAGTTTTTCCTGAAATATTTTCTTTTCAATTTAAAAATGAATGTTATCCAAATATTATTACAATGCTTATCTATAATATTGGTAACCCAACCTAATAACATGTACGATTACCAAACAGTATGAACAGAATATGGAAATGAAAATAACCAATATTATTGCTGGCAACTAATATAATAATGTAGAGAGTCTATATTCCTACAAAAAGATTAAATCAGAGATTCAATATTATGTGCAGTAAGAATTTTTATTACTTATATTTGCCATTTTTTAAAGTTCTAATTCCATTATTTGAAGAAGATTTTGTAATTTTGCAGTTACAAGAACATAGAACAGCTAAGCCTAATGTATAAGAAGAGCAAATATATGGTAGCCAATGACCGCGACAGGCTTTGGGGACTCACAGTAGACACCGTAGGGTATGAGGAAATACTGCCCGGCGACGACTATCCTACCATTGGGCACGCCGATGGATATTACTTTGATATAAATAAAGGGCGCATTCTGCACGAGTTTCAGCTGCTTTATATCACCGATGGTAATGGCGTATTTCAGTCGAACCATCAACCTCTGACTACAGTTGCAACAGGCGACATGTTTCTTCTGTTTCCTGGCGAATGGCATAACTATCATCCTGACAATAAAAGTGGGTGGAGAAGCTATTGGATCGGGTTCCGGGGACTGAACATGGACAAGCGAATGGATGCCAAATTCATAAGTGTGCAGAAACCTATCTATCATATTGGCTACGACGGTGAGGTGGAACATCTGTTCAAACAAGCCCTAGACACGGCCATAGAGGAGGGAGCCTACGCCCAGCAATTGCTTTCCGGCATAGTAAATCACCTGATAGGACTGATGTTTTCGCTTGAACGCAACAGACAACTGAACAAGGACCACGTCCATGCAGAGCTAATAAACAAGGCAAAACTCATGATACGCGAAACTGTATCTGACAATATCAGCATACAGGAAATAGCCACAAAACTTGGCGTGAGCTACAGCAACTTCCGCAAACTGTTCAAAGAATACGTTGGAATAGGTCCTGCCTTGTATCAGCAGGACCTTAAATTGCAGCGTGCAAAGGAACTTCTCAGCACCACTAACAAGAGCATAAAGGAGATAGCCTATTCGCTAAATTTTGACAGTCCGGACTATTTTTCATCCAAATTCCGCAACAAAACAGGCATGAAACCTTCGGAATTCAGAGACAGCACACGATAAGCCACAACCCTATCAAGCCCGGATAACACGTCCGGGCTTGATACGTTTCTGACGCGTAGGTTTTGAAGGATAGCCCAAAATACAGCATCCAATTCCCTGATATCCGTCAAGTCCCAAATCGTGCATAAACTTTTCACCCTCAGGCAAGTGCAACATCTCGTCACAACGATTTATCCAGCACGACCCAACACCTAACGCATAAGCAGCCGTCTGCATGGCACCTATCACGAGTGAACCATCTTTGATAGGATTGAGCTTATAAACTTCCTCTCCATTATAACCTGGATCTATTGGAGCAACAATAAGACAAACTGTTGGAGCACCATAAAACGGATCAGTTTCCGACTTCCATATTTGAGCATTAAGGCGTGAAAGCATCTTCACTTTTTCTGGTTCCTGCACCACGATTATCTTGGTCAATTGTTTGTTGCTGCCGGTTGGTGCATTAAGTCCACAATTAATTATAGTCTCCAAGTTATCATCGCTCACCTGTTCTGCCGTATAGTTGCGGCAACTGCGGCGTGTTAGCAAAGCTTCTATTGCATCCATAATTATAATTTTGAAAGTTGAATATTAAGTGTTAAGTTCGTTTCTGATTCCAAAGATTAAAATTAATCTCGGAAAATAAAATGAAAAATGGAACGTCAACCATGTGCCATTAGCTTTTCTATCGAGTCAACATGAAAGCCTCCACGCGACAGTTTCAGCAATCCGTTATCCTGCAATTCGTGCAGAGCAATGCTCACATTAAGCCTACTTGTACCCATTTCTCGGGCCAATGTACGCATAAGAACTTTCACTTCCATGCTGCCCTTCATCACAATAGCATGATTACAGATGAACCTACACAACCTACCTGTAAGATTTTCAGGTGCATCACGCCACAATGCCCGCTCATAACGATGAGAGAGCGTGCTGAGCATATTGAGAAAATTCAGCCTGAACACCATATAGGAATTAAGTATATTGAGTATCACAGACTTGGAAATGAAAAGAAATTGACACGGTCCTAGGCACACAAAGTCGCGGGTGAAATGGTGATAAAGCCCAAACATGTGATCCATTTGCAACAAAGCCGGGGCAGAAAGCGTCTGACTGACAGAATAACCATGGCCTGCCGACCATTCTCTCACGCTCAACCGGCCATCGAGCAAAAATATAAGCTTATCGCAAGGAGCAGCTTCGTGGACTACCACATCCCCTTCTGCGCACTTGACAAACTCCAATGGCACATGAGCCAAAATCTCATTGAGGTCGTTTCGGCTCATTCCCTGAAACAGTGGCAGCGAAAGGAGAATGTCATACATGGGCCATATTAATCTACTATCTTACCTTTCATGGAGTCGCTGTACCAGACGCAGAGTTTGCCATTGCCATCACTGTAAATGAAATAGGCCAAAAGTTCAGGGTGACGAGCCAATACGGCTTTAGCTTTGTCTATACCCATCACCATAAAAGATGTGGCATAGGCATCGGCTGTTGCACAATTTGGAGCCAAAACCGTACTCGAAAGCAATGAGTGTTGAACCGGACGGCCACTCTTTGGATCAATAGTATGGGCAAATTTACGCCCACCTTTATAATAGAAGTTACGATAATTGCCACTCGTGGCCATAGCCATGTCAGTAACATTAAGCACTGTTTGCAATTCGCTTTGTTCGCCTGTAGAGTCGTCAACCGGTTTGGTAACACCTATTTTCCATGGCATTCGCTTTGGTGAATTACCTTTTGTAACTACTTCTCCACCTATTTCGACCATATAATTGCTCACTCCCTCCTGCTCAAGATAGCGAGCCACCACATCACTTCCATAGCCTTTGGCTATTGCTGAGCAATCAAGCATGGTCTGAGGGTTATTTTTCACCACATGGCGGCCTCTTAATTGCACGGTTTTATAGCCTATAAGAGCCTTGGCAGAGTCAATAGCTGCTTGTGTTGGCTCTGAACCGTTCTTGAAGCCAAAGCCCCAAAGGTTGACAAGTGGGGCAACAGTTATGTCGAAAGCTCCGTCTGTATCAGCCGATATATGTTCAGCAAGATTGAAAACATAGCTGAAATTATCATCAACATCAACGGGTTTATTGGCATTTACCTTAGATATAACACTCTCCTTGTTAAACATCGAGAGCGACTGGTCAACACCTTCAAGTCGCTGTTTGATACCTTTCTCCAAATTGGAATCGCACTGATAAGTAATGTGGTATACTGTACCGAAAATGAATCCCTCATTATGCTGATATGGAACTGAGCTCTGGTGGCTTACAATCAATACGGAGCCCACAATGAGTAGAGTTAAAAATGGCAATTGCCATAAAAGACGTTTCTTTTTCATAGGCCTATACTCATTTTTTGATTATGTTGCTACAGTGATATAATAACATTGAATGTGGCGCCAAGTTTTGTCGATCCATTGCGGCCATACCCCGGAATGTAGTAGGGCTTACCTGTACCTCCGTCCTTGTGAGACAGCCTGCCTTTGTAGCGAACCGACCACCCTAAGCGTATCGGTCCCCATATCTTGGCCTCTACTCCTCCCACAGCTTCATACCAGCTCTGTGAACAACTGACGTCGTTAGCTCTGTAATCAGACTGTCCACCAAATACTGGATCAATGATAGGTTCGGAATATATGTCGTACTTAAAACTGGTATAAGCCAGTCTGCCACCTAAGAACAAACGATAAACGTCATGTTTGTTGCGCATTAAATTGAAGTCACAGCCTATTCGTGCATACGGAGCGCTGGTCTTAAAGTGCACTGTTGTGGCTGCATCATCGGCGTCACACGAGCCAATTCCTACCTCCACAACAGGAAAATAGCGGTCACGCAGACTCACTCTAATCATGCCTTCATACTCTCCATAACTACTCAATGCGCGTTGAGCAATACCTGCCACATTTACGCCAACGGTAATTCCTCGGTAGAATCCAAGCGTATCAGGCTCAACAGCAGGCCGATGCCGATTGCGCTGAGCATTAAGTTGTCCGGGCAAGAGCAAGCTAATTGCTAGGGCGAAGATAAACAAAAATATGTTGCTTCGTTGCGTCATAATCAACTGAAGGGTTATTTATAGTCAGTGAGTCTATCTTATTGTGAGTTGTTTTTATTGCTGTTATGGTGTGGAAATAGTTCGGACTGCAATCTACAGCCTCAAAATGAGGCGTGTTTTCCTTCTCTATTCTTACAGTATCTATCAACTTTGTTCCTGCGGTATCAGTAAATTGAAACAGCAACACGTCTTCAGCTTGTGTATAACTCACTGGAAGCGTGAAGTGATCGGTGGCTATCAAACGATTAAGAATTACTGTATCGGCCCCTTCATTACTTGTTACACTCACCGTTAGCGAGTCTTTCAGCGTGTCGGCGGAACCTCTGAGCCAATAAGCGGCATGAACAGTATTGTTCAACGGACAGTCTATTGACGAGCAAGAGGCTATGGCCAAAAGCGCAATTATGAAAAACAGGAGTTGTCTCATTGCTGCAGAGTTTTACTACTCGCGTATTGTCGACTCTATCTGATATTCATTTCGGCGTGGAGATGTGCGACTTACAAGGTCGCCCAAGAATCCTGCGAGGAAGAATTGTGAGCCCAACAGCATAGCCGTCAGTGCAATATAGAACCACGCTGAATCAGCTACCATATGGCCATAGTCACCATTGCTCAACTCCACAATCTTCTCTATTCCGAGCACAATCAGTGCCACAAAACCAACAAAGAATACAAGTGAACCTATAAAGCCAAACACATGCATTGGCTTTTTGCCGAAATTGCTCAAAAACCAAAGTGTAAGCAAGTCAAGATAGCCGTTGAAAAAGCGATTCAAACCGAACTTAGACTTACCATATTTGCGTGCTCTGTGGTGTACAACCTTTTCCCCTATGCGGTCGAAACCGGCCTCTTTGGCCAGATATGGTATATATCTGTGCATCTCACCATACACTTCTATGTTCTTCACCACATCTTTTTTGTATGCTTTTAGTCCACAATTAAAGTCATGAAGGTTGTGTATTCCCGATATCTTACGGGCAGTAGCATTGAACAGTTTGGTTGGTATCGTCTTCGAAAGCGGGTCATAGCGCTTCTTCTTCCATCCACTTACGAGGTCGTAACCATCCTCTTTTACCATCTTGTATAAGCCTGGTATCTCATCGGGAGAATCTTGCAGGTCAGCATCCATGGTAATAACCACGTCGCCCTGAGCTGCTTTGAAGCCACAATATAAGGCTGGACTCTTGCCATAGTTACGGCGAAACTTAATGCCTTTCACGCAATCAGACTCCTTAGCCAATTGCTCTATAACCTTCCATGAATTATCAGTGGAACCATCATTTACGAATATCACCTCATAACTGAAGCCATTATTCTTCATAACTTTTTCAATCCAACTGTAGAGTTCCGGCAAAGACTCTTCCTCATTGTATAGTGGAACGATAACTGAAATGTCCATATATTCGGGTTGTTTTTATAATTTCTAATATTGCTTGCTAACTGTCTTAGGGCGTTTACGTTTCATAATCAGAGCTATAACAATCGAGATTATAGCTCCTATGTAGAGATTTGACAGGAAGAAGAAAGCCGAAATCTCTATCGGTCGCAATCCTTGGAAAGCGCTCAATGCTTCTTTTATTTCCTGTTGCGAATAGCCATAAACCGACATCATGGCCGAAGCCTGAGGCAAAGAGAGCATCTGACTTATGCCATTAAAAACTGTACCATGGTCGAGATAAGCAAAATAAACATACTGTGCCAACGCAAATATAAGCGAGGCATAGAAAAAGCAGAAGGCACAATAGGCAAAAGCGCGACGGAAAGAGATTACCCCGTCAAGAGCATTGTCGCGGAAACGCCGCAAGCGCCAACCTAAGAAGAACAGCGAACCCACGGCCAAAAGCTCGTAAAGTAGTCCTAGGGCGGGATCGGTAAACTGACCTACGAAGCACATAAAGCTCGCAAGCCACACCAAACTTAGCAATGCACCGTCCTGACGGGCAAAGGCCTTCAACTGAATGATTGACTCTGATGTGATCATATCGACTGCAAAGTTAGTGTTTTTCTGCAATATATGGAAATAAATTCGACCCGATTAGACTTTACAAAGAAAATGAATTTATAGGCTTAAGTCATATTTTTCAGCTCTGTCATAGTTATTAAAGGTAATTTTATTTTTTATATAACGTGCCAAAATAAGCTTGGTATCAAAACATGTCATGATAAAACCGTATACAAATTCATAAAAATGATTTAACAATTAGGATGTTCAAGAAAAAAACATTATTTTTGCAATTTGGGTAAATGCTATCGAGGTTACAAGAAACAGACATGTTCCGATCATGTAGCTTAAAGGAAGTATCACTTTCTATCGACCATTTCTCACTATAACATAGCCAAAAAATCCTTGGCCCTGCAAAGCTTACTTAACAAAATTGCTTAAATATGACGGAAATGAAAATCCTTTATAGACTTTTAGTGGCGGCAAATCTTTCTTTGTTTCCAATCTTTGGCTTTGGGCAAAAGATTGTAGTGAAAAGAACCACGGTTAAACCAAAAACTGAGCATAGAGTAATACCTCAAAAGAAAAGTAACAACACACGGAATGGTACTAACCCTCAAATGTCAAAAGGCAATTATTCCACGAAGAATCTTTCCGATGAGTCGATCATCGTCAATGGTGTTAGCTTTTTGATGAAGGGTGTACAAGGCGGAGTTTTCACTATGGGAGCAACTTCTGAACAGGGAAGTGATGTCAACTATGATGAGATGCCAAAGCATCTTGTAGCTGTTAGCAGTTTCCATATAGGAGAAACCGAAGTAACGCAACGTCTATGGCAGGCCATTATGGGCAATAATCCATCATCTCACAAGGGCGATAACTATCCTGTGGAGCAGGTTAGTTGGAATGACTGTCAAGAATTCATCAAGCGATTGAACTTCCTGACCGGCAAGAACTTCCGTCTCCCTACCGAAGCAGAATGGGAATATGCCGCACGTGGTGGCAACAAAAGCAAAAGATACAAATATGCTGGGTCGAACAACATCGATGATGTGGCTTGGTACAAAGGCAACAGCAACCAGACAACTCACACTTCAGGAACGAAGTCACCCAACGAACTCGGCCTCTACGACATGACCGGCAATGTGTATGAATGGTGTCAAGACAAGTACGGTAGATACAGTTCCAAAACACAAACGAATCCTACCGGAGATAAATCGTCCTACTACCACGTGTTTCGCGGTGGCAATTGGAACAGCGAAACTAATGAAAGCCGCATATCAATCCGTGATCACAATTCACCGTTAACATGCGCAAGCGGCATAGGCTTTCGTCTTGTTCTTTAGTCCTTTCGTGAAAAATAATGGAAACCGTGTAAAATTGAAAAAGCAAAGATTTACTTATATAAGCGCCACGATACCCAAACAGCCATTCCCAACATGTGGGGAATGGCTGTTTCTTAAGGCGA
>CAZUWO010000138.1:0-1480 GCA_964623995.1 uncultured Prevotella sp.
GGACTGACGGCCAACGTTACAATATATACGGCAGAGAAAACTGGAGTTACCTGTGTGCCGAGCAAGGCTCTGCGCTTTACTCCTACAAAAGAGACCGTGGGTAACTACAAGATACAGGACATTGCAAACGCGAAAAATAAGGTTTGGACCGTGGAAGGCAACAAACTCGTGGCCCACAGGGTTAACATAGGCATGACCGATGGCACCAACACGCAGATACTTCAAGGCATTAATCTGGGCACTTCGGTTGTTACTGGCATAGAAGAGATAAAGTCTGACGACACGGCTGACGCCAATTCAAACGAGCAAAGCCCATTGGCTCCAGGCCCGAGGAAGAACGACAAAAAGAACGGAAAGAGGGGTTGACGGCATAATGGAAATAAGACCATAAGCCGTGGGAATTTCTAAATTCCACCTTCTTCCGTATCATTACTAATTACAAACACGACGAATCAATGGTTGAAACCAATTCACAATCAACGGCGCAAACTCAGCAGCCTGAAAGGAAGGTCGTTATAGAGCTGCGCAACGTGAAACGCGACTTCATAGTGGGCGATGAGACGGTTCATGCCCTAAAGGGCGTGTCGTTCAAGATATACGATGGTGAGTTCGTTACCATAATGGGCAAGTCCGGCTCGGGCAAGTCAACACTGCTAAACCAGCTTGGCTGCCTCGACACTCCAACGAGCGGCGAGTATCTCCTTGACGGTATTCCAGTGCGCACCATGTCGAAATCGCAGCGGGCTGTACTCCGCAACCGCAAGATAGGGTTCATATTTCAGAACTACAACTTGCTTCCCAAGACAACAAGCGTTGAAAACGTGGAGTTGCCGCTGATGTATAATCCCAACGTGGGGTCGAAAGAGCGGTTCGAACGCGCAGTGGCTGCCCTTAAGGCCGTTGGCTTGGGCGACCGGCTTTACCACAAGTCGAACCAGATGTCGGGCGGACAGATGCAGCGCGTGGCCATAGCGAGGGCACTGGTGAACAACCCTTCGGTGATACTTGCGGATGAGGCGACCGGCAACCTCGACACACGCACCAGCTTTGAGATACTTGTTCTCTTCCAGAAGCTGCACGCTGAGGGCCGAACCATCATCTTTGTAACCCACAATCCCGACATTGCCAAGTACTCAAGCCGCAACATCCAGCTGCGCGACGGAGTGATAATAAGCGACGAGGAGAACCACAACGTGCTCAGCGCCGCCGAGGGTCTGGCCGCGTTGCCGAAGAATTCGGACGAATAAAACATAAGCAACATGAATTATTCCAATCTTTTCAAAATAGCCTTTAGGGCGATAATGGCCAACAAGCTGCGCTCTTTCCTCACGGCTTTGGGCATCATTATCGGCATAGCGTCGGTGATAACGATGCTTGCCATCGGCCAGGGCACGAAGAACTCCATCCAGGCCAACATCTCGCAGATGGGCTCTAACATGATAATGATAAACCCAGGAGCCGACCGTCGTGGTGGTGTGCA
>CAZUWO010000138.1:1490-7651 GCA_964623995.1 uncultured Prevotella sp.
CCCGTCGTCGATGGAGACATTGAAACTCACAGATTACGATGCCATTAAAAATGAGTGCACTTACATAAAGGCCATTTCTCCGCAGGTTTCCTCAAGTGGGCAGTTCATATATGGCAACGAGAACACGCTCTCAAGCATATATGGAGTTAACCAAGACTACCTTGAGATACGCCAACTGAAGGTGGCCGACGGCGAGATGTTTACCGATCAGGACATCAAGTCGAACGCTAAGGTGTGCTTGCTTGGCCAGACCGTCATTGACGAGCTGTTTCCTGACGGCAGCGACCCAATAGGCAAGGTAATCCGTTTTAAGTCAATACCTTTCCGTGTGATTGGCGTAATGGAGAAGAAAGGCTACAACTCCATGGGCATGGATCAGGACAACTTTGTTCTTGCTCCGTACACAACGGTTATGAAACGCATTTTGGCGCAGAACTATTTGGGCCAGATTCTCTGTTCGGCCACTATAGAAGGGGTAACCGACCAGGCCACAAGCCAGATGGAGCAGATACTGCGCCGAACCCACAAACTCAAGGATGCCACCGACACTACCGAAGGCGATGACGACGACTTCACCATTCGCTCGCAGGAGGAGTTGGCCAGCATGATGAACTCCACCACCTCAATGCTCACCATTCTTCTTGGCTGTGTTGCTGGCATATCGCTCATTGTCGGCGGCATTGGCATTATGAATATAATGTATGTGAGCGTTACAGAGCGCACGAGGGAGATAGGATTGCGAATGAGTGTGGGCGCAAGAGGCGTCGACATTCTTAACCAATTCCTCATAGAGGCTATAATGCTGAGCATTACGGGAGGCCTTATCGGCGTGATGCTTGGGGTGGGGGCGAGCTACGCTGTAAAACTTGTGGCCCACTGGCCCATAGCCATTCAGATGTGGACAATAGTGATGAGCTTTGCCGTGTGTACATTTACAGGTGTTTTCTTCGGTTGGTATCCGGCCAAGAAGGCTGCACAACTTGACCCAATAGAGGCAATACGCTATGAATAAACTGCACATAAGTAAATATTTTCTTGTTCACGTCGGAGTGTGGCTGCTAGTGTTTCTATCGCCCTTGATGTTTGTTCATCCGGGCGAGAGGATTGGCTTCACGGCCTTTATTGAGCGCATTCCATGGCCTTTATCACTGTGTATAGTGTTCTATGTCAACTACTTATTTCTGGCAGAACAACTCTATAAGGGTAAGAAAATTAAGTTCTTTGCCGTGAATATAGCTATGATTCTTGTGTTGGCCATTGGTTCCAACCAGTGGAATATGTACGTTTGGCGAACTAACCATCAATATAAGAAGCCTAAAAAAGAACTTTTCCGTAAGCGGCCGCTTATGTTTGACGCCTTGATGACGCTGCGTGACTTGTTCACTCTCAGTGTTGTGGCAGCACTTTCCACTTCGATTATTTATGCCAGAAAGCTGACAGAGACGGAGAAAGCGCGCCAAGAAGCAGAGAAAGCAAAGACAGAAGCCGAGTTGAGCAACTTGCGTTCGCAAATTAATCCTCACTTCCTGCTCAATACACTCAACAACATTTATGCTCTCACGGCATTTGATCAGCAGAAGGCTCAGACTGCTATCATGGAGTTGTCCAAGATGCTTCGCCATATATTATATGATAATCAGGAGAAGTATGTTAATATGAAAGATGAGGCTGAGTTCATACACAACTACGTAAATTTGATGAAGCTGAGGCTTGCCGGAAATGTTGACATACAGGAAAATATCAGCTTGCCTGATCCATGTTATGTGAGAGTGGCCCCTATGATACTTATTTCGCTCGTAGAAAATGCCTTTAAGCATGGCGTAAGTCCCACGGAAAAGAGTTTTGTTCATTTGAATTTAGTTGCCGACAATGATAAGATAGTTTGCCACATAGTGAACAGTAACCATCCCAAAACGCAGCAGGACCGCAGTGGTCATGGCATAGGCTTAACACTTGTGCGTCGCCGTCTGGACCTAGCTTATCCTGATAAGTATGAATGGGAGGTAAGTTTGAACAACAAAAACGAATATTCTTCAAAAATAACAATATATGATACTAAACTGCGCGATAATAGATGATGAGCCATTGGCGGCTCAACTCTTGAATAGTTATGCGAGGAAAACGCCTTTCCTCAATGTTAAAGGTGTTTTCAATAGTGCCGTTGAGGCTATCAAGTGTGTTAGGGAAGATCACATCAACCTGCTTTTTCTCGATATTCAAATGCCGGAATTGAGCGGTCTGGAGTTTGCAAAGATTCTACCGCCTGAGACTAAAGTGGTGTTCACTACAGCTTTTAGCCAGTATGCTGTCGACAGTTATAAGGCCAATGCCATAGGTTATCTTATGAAGCCTATAAGCTATGAGAGCTTCCTTGAAGCTTCACAAAAGGCTCTGGAGTATTTCCAGACGCAACAGAAGACAACATTGACCACAGCCGATAGATACTTTTTTGTAAAGAGTGACTACAAGTTGATAAAGATAAAGTTTGATGACTTGCTCTACGTAGAGGGACTTAAAGATTACGTTAAGTTCTATGTAGACAAACTGGAGAAGCCCATTACTAGTCTCATGAATCTGAAGAAGGTGGCCGAGTTCCTGCCTTCGAGCGAGTTTATGCGTATCCATCGGTCCTACATAGTGAACCTGTCGAAGATAACAGGAATAGAACGCGGCCACTTTCTGATAGGTTCGGCCTCGCTGCCTGTGTCTGACAGCTATAAGGATGGGGCCGATTTGTTTATAAGCAATCATGTCCTGTCTTAGCCGACAGGACATGACTGCAATTGTCAATTGCGCTGTAGCGTTACTGACATCAACCCTACTACTACGTCGTTGGATAAGGTTAGCACTGTAAGACTGCGTAGTTTCTTACCCGGATTGAGTGGCATCTTAAGCATTTGTGCTGCTCCTCCGGGTATCTCTCTACCATAAACAGGCTGAATATTGAGCATTTGGCCCAAATCTCGACTTTCTTGTCCGGTCCCTAAGCTTACTCTGTATGGTTTGGGTTCTACCGTCTTGAATGCTTTTCCGTCGGTAAAGAAATCTTGTTCTATTGGGCACCAGTTGTACGGATTAACCAATGGCATTATGCTTTCAGTGTTGTCAGTGTATTTTACTTTTACTACGGCGTTGTCCATCTTGAATTGCATATGGTTGGTGCTGCCGGCCATGAGCAAGTAAGCATAGCTTGCATGTCCACTTAGTGGCACTGTTATGCTGTCGGGGTAGTTATCCCAAAGCGAAGTATATGCAATATTGTGTCCTTCTTTTGGTGTATTAAAAGGTATTCCGGCCACTTTGAACTCATTATTCTTGGTCAAAGAACGGAATACAGAGTCATTTATTTCTGGCTTATACAATGGGTGGCACCATTCTCCTATGCCTTGAGAGGGAATCTCAAGCGAAGTTGTTGTAGGGCGAGGGGAGAGGTATTGATTGTTGAAAATGTCATTTACGTTTGCATTCCATGCTTTGCTTATGTTCACTTTCTGCAATTTTGCATTCGGTTCCGGTTCTCCGAGGCCATAATAGTTTATGTCTGGTTTTACCTCTTGTGCTTCGTATGGTTGCACATCCATCTTTGGCAATGTCAGTTCGAGGGTTTGCTTACTGTCGGTATTGCCTTCAGCTGTTATAAAGCCACCTTTGCCGTCAGCCACTCTGAATACTATTTTCATGTTTCTACATGGGAAGTTCTGCTTCAGAGATATCTTGCAGCGTCCTTGTTTGTTAGCTTTGTAGCTGTAAGAGAGGTAAGGTGTCTTTATGCTTACGCTGTCCCATATGCCCGCAAAACCCGGAGTAATGTAGCAAACACCATCGAGCCCGCGAGGTTCTATGCCGTAAAGACCTTGAACCAAAACTCTTGAAGCCGTGCCAATTACATCGCCGAAGTCGCGGTAGCATTCGCCTCGCGCCGCGTCGTAGTAGCTCAACTGTCCGAAGTTGCCTGGGCTGTGGCCCAAATACATATTGTCCATAATTGTTCCTCGCAACAGTCGCATGCCTTCGGCATTATTTCCTGCAATGAAGCAAGCCAGGGCTGTGTGCATAACTTCTGCTGGTGCTACGTTGTTTATGCTCCATGAGTATGGCATCCAGTCGGTAGTGGAGCACACCCATGCATCTCTGCTTGTCGGTTGTGGCACCTCTATTCCAAGCGAGTCATAGTGTGCGGTGTTACATTCTACCTTTATACGTGGCAAGCTTTTCAAGTTCTGTGTAGCTGTGTATAATTGCTGCTGGTTGCCCATACCACAATCTATTGGCGTGTAGTAGCTCCATGCTGCAGCGTCTGGGTGCAATCGTTTAAGTCCCATACGGTCAACATATTCGGCCCAGTGGTCTTTTGTCCACAGAATGCTGTTGGCAGCCTTCAGAATCTTATCGGCTCTGTCATCATATTCCTTAGCGTTGTTGAGTCCGAGCAGTCGTACCACTTTGGCGGCCATGCGGTTCAGCCTGTAGTTATATGCAGTACTGTGGGCTGCCTCGCCACCTCCGTAGTAGAGAGCATCGCTTGCCCAAATGCAAGCATAACCGTCATAGAGTCCATTTCCGTCAGGGTCGTAGTTGCGGTTCTCCCAGTCTATGGTTCTTTTTAGTACCGGCCAAAGCTTGCGCATATATGCTGTGTCAGGGCAATATTCGAAGTGCCAGAGTAGCTCATCGGCATAATTCAAATTCATGTCGTAATGGTGCATCTGGTCGTTTCGGTTAGGATTACGGCAGATGTAGCCGTTAGAGTACATCTGCGTACCCCATTTCTTTTCTGCGCGGGCCAAGTTTAATGTTGAATCTTGATTTGGATGAGGATATATGGGTTCAACATTTGTAACCTGACTGGCAGCATAAGCATCGAAATGCATATCCTGCCGTTTCCACCAACCAAGCACATCACCTACGAAACCTGCACGCCAGCCAGCCAGAGGCATTCGCCAGCCTATGGCGCCATGCAGCCATGTGTGGGTGTCGCTATCCCAAATTCCGTTGGCAGCAAATGTCAAAGCGCTGCCAAGGGTGTTGAAATATGGGTCGGGAGTACTGAAGGTTATGGTGTTTGCCCACTGTTGGTTATCGAGTACGGTGCTTGCGTATTCAGAGGCGTCGTTTATTTGCTCGAAGCTGTCGACGCCATTGAGCTTCAGGCACGTCTCTTTGCCTATGGTGAATTGATATTCCTTGCGGTTGGGCTGTATGTCGGCGGGTTCGAAACTGCCTGGCTTGTCAGCTCCCATATCGCCGTTGCGGTTGAGGTTGGGATTGGCTATCTCGCCGGTTACTATTTTTAGGCTTATAGGCTCGCCCTCAATGCTTGCATACCACAGTGCACTTTCGCTTTCAATTGGCGTTACCACGCTAAGCCGCAGTATCCTGTTACCCCAAGCCTTGTCTTTTATTAGGTAGCTGCGCTGTCCGTCTTTGTAGAGAGACTTGCAATATTCTGCTGAGTCGAGCCTCAATCCGTTGGCATACATGCGTATGTTGCGGTAGAGCTTCTTCTTGTATGAGGCGAAGATGGGTTTGTCAGATGTTTCTATCCTGTATTCACTATAACCGCCATAGAGTGCACGAGTGTAGCGATTATTGCCATTTACGCACGCAAATCCTCCATCTTTAGGATAGTATTGCAGCGAGCGTTTCATTTCCATTAGGGCAGTGTTGTAGGATGTAGATTCAATTAGGTCGCCTATCTTTCTTTGCGCTGTTGTGGCTAAAGGTAGGAGTGAGAGAATTAGTAAAAATAGTTTGTTCTTTTTCATATGGTTTAATGTTTTAAGGCCTGTTTCTTTGCAGGCAGCACCTGACTTATATTCTGTTCTCGGTGTATTACGTGAACCTCAATGCCGAACTTCTTGTTGATGTGTTCGGCAAGATGCTGGGCAGAATACACGCTACGGTGTTGTCCGCCGGTACATCCGAAGCAGAACATAAGGCTGGTGAAGCCTCGCTGAATGTATCGGCTGACGTGGTGATCGGCCAATTTATAAACACTGTCGAGAAAGGTGAGAATCTCGCCATCGTCCTCAAGAAATCTTATTACAGGTTCATCGAGTCCCGTTAACTTCTTGTAGGGCTCATATCTTCCTGGGTTGTGGGTGCTGCGACAGTCGAACACGTAGCCACCGCCGTTGCCTGATGAGTCCTCGGGAATACCT
>CAZUWO010000139.1:0-7548 GCA_964623995.1 uncultured Prevotella sp.
GTGCTCCTTCACGTTTCAGAATGTATATATCAAAATATGCAAACTGTGGTATGCTGAAGTAAAGATTGCTTGAGCCGTTTGGATTTGGATGTAAAAGGTCAGTGCGAGCCCAATCAAGCACCGGCATAAAGTTATAACAGATGGTGTGAATACCTTCTGCTGCAAGATTGCGAAGGCTCTCCTTATAGATTTCTATCTGTTCATCGCGGTCCGGACCTGCATATTTTATAGTTTCTGTAACAGGTAATGATTCTACAACACTCCATCTCATACCATAACTTTCTATGTAAGTGCGCAAGTCATGTATCTTCTCTCTGGTCCATACTTGACCAAGAGGAACATCGTGAAGTGCTGTTACTATACCTTCAACTCCGATTTGTTTCAGCATGGCAAGTGTTATTTTATCGTTCTTGCCAAACCATCTCCATGTTCTTTCCATACGTTAGGCTGTCTAGTTTAAATATGTAATTTTCCACAAAGTTACTAATTTTATGATATTGAAAATATATTTTGTCTTAAATTTAATAGCTTTTTTCAAAATGAAAAACATTTGGGAAAATTGTAATAATTGTTTTAACTAAAAGTAATAATATAAACTTGTATGTTTGAAGTTAATGCTCTAACTTTGAAGCAGAAATAAAAGATTAATTTAATAATAACAATTATGGACGACAAGCAAATAACTATCCATTGCGTAAATACAAACAAAGACGTAATGGTACCAATGGGAAGTACACTTCAGCAAATATATCCCAAGATGGGAATAAGCATGGAATTTGGACCTATATCAGCTAAAGTTAACAATAAAGTTGAAGGTATGCATTTCCGGCTCTACCACAATAAAGACGTGGAATTTCTTGATTTGCATCATCCAAGTGCAATGCGCAGCTACACTCGAACCCTCTTTTTCGTGCTCAGTAAAGCTGTTCACGACCTCTATCCTATAAGCAATGTGGTGATAGACATACCTGTAAGCAACGGATTTGATGTTGATTTACATATAGGTCATGAAATTACTGAGACTGATGTAAAAGCCATTAAGAATCAAATACAGAAGATAATAGACGACAATATACCTATAAAGCGCCATACAGTACACACTAAAGACGCCATAGAATTGTTTGACGGACGGGGTGATAAGAGCAAAGCAAAACTGCTGAAAAGCACTGGCAAACTCTACACAACATATTATTCTATTGATGATTATGTTGACTTCTACTATGGTTCTCTACTCACTAATACATCACAACTTAATGTTTTCGACCTTGAACTTAACGATGGTAATGTTTTGTTACGCATTCCTTCCATCAAGAATCCTGCAAAACTGGGTAAATTTGTCAGTCAAGAGAAAATGGTAGAGGTATTTCATGAGCATCACAGATGGCAGCAAATAATAGGTCTCAGAACCGTTGGTGACCTAAATGAGGCTATTATTAAGGGCCATAGTACAGAACTTATCAATGTGAGTGAAGCTCTTCAGGAAAAGAAAATAGTAAACATGGCAGAGCAAATAGCTAACCGCAAGGATGTTAAATTGGTACTTTTGGCCGGTCCTTCATCATCTGGCAAGACCACAACATGCAAACGGCTGTCTGTACAACTACTTGCAAACGGCATAAAACCACTGCAAATAAGCCTTGACGACTACTTTATTGACCGCCAGCACACACCAAAAGACGAAAACGGAGAACTGGATTATGAGAGTATTTATGCTCTTAATTTGCCACTGATAAATCAACAATTCAATGCACTATTCCGTGGTGAGGAAATAGAACTGCCAAAATACAACTTCCAGCGTGGCACAAGCGAACCAAGCGGACGTAAATTACACATGGAGGAAGATAATATATTAGTTGTTGAAGGTATACATGCGCTCAATCCGGAGTTAACAGCTAAAATACCAGAAAATCTAAAATTCCGTATCTATGCTTCTGCTCTTACAACAATATTGCTTGATGATCACAACTACATACCAACAACTGACAATCGACTTCTGCGCCGTATTATCCGCGATTATAAGTACCGTGGAACTTCAGCACGTGAGACAATACACCGCTGGCCAAGCGTAAGAGCAGGCGAAAATAAGTGGATTTTCCCCTATCAAGAACGTGCCGACGCCATGTTTAATACAGCTATGCTCTTTGAACTTGCTGTTATCAAAACTCAGGCAGAGCCAATGCTACAGGAAGTTCCTGAAGATTGTGAAGAATATAGCGAAGCCTACAGGCTGCTGAAGTTCCTAAGTTACTTCAAACCAGTACCATATCACAATCTCCCCCCCACATCTCTTCTAAGGGAATTCCTTGGAGGTTCATCCTTCAAATATTAAATAGCATGATATTTATCAACAATTTGTGGAAAACAATGTGGATAACTTAATGATAAGAAGTTTATACTTTTGGAATAAGTCAGCAGTTTTCCACGCATCAATAAAAGGCACAAAAAACTGTTGACTTCTCCTTTTTTATGAGCATGTTCTTACCTAAGTTTTACACAAAAATCCATTGTTTAAAGATATAAACTTATTAATTTTGCACCGAAAAGCATAATTGTGGATAAAATATCTATATGACTGAAAATCAAAAGATAAATATAAACAAAACTGTTGATAACTAGTATAGCAACCGTTTATAACATAAAACAGAAGCTAAAAGCAATAAAAGTTTTCAACAATATCCACATCATATCATCACCATCATATTTTATTAAAAATAAAAAACAAATATATTAAATATGAAAAGCGAATGGGTTAAGAAGGGATATATAGATGAACCCGCTCCGGAAGGTATAGACTTAAAACAAGAAATAAGAAAACTGTGCAAGGAAAAAAATGCCATCATACTTGCACATTATTATACTGTAGGTGAAATTCAAGATTTAGCCGACTTTGTTGGCGACTCTCTTGCTTTGGCAAGGAAGGCAGCTGAAACCAATGCAAAGGTTATGGTAATGGCCGGAGTACACTTCATGGCAGAGACATGCAAACTTCTCTCACCTGATAAAACAGTGCTTTGTCCTGACCTTAATGCCGGATGCAGCTTGGCTGACAGCTGTAAAGCCGATGATTTAAAGGAGTATATGAATCTTCATCCAGGCTATAAGGTGGTAAGTTATGTCAATACCACTGCTGCTGTTAAAGCCCTATCCTACTGTGTTGTTACTTCTGGTAATGCCAAAAAGGTAATAGACAGTCTGCCCAAAGATATGAAACTTATATTTGGTCCCGATTATAATCTTGGCAATTACATAAACTCTGTTACCGGCAGGCAAATGCTTTTGTGGAATGGAGGTTGCCATGTTCATGAGAAATTCAGCGTTGCAGAAATAGCGAAACTTAAGAAAGATAATCCCGATGCTATTGTTATGGCTCACTTAGAGTGTAAAGCTCCGGTGCTTGCCATAGCCGATGTTAAAGGTTCTACGGCCACAATGCTCAACTATGCGCAGCAACATCCTGAGCAGAAGAAGTTTATAGTGGCCACAGAAGCTGGTATATTGCACGAATTGAAACGCACTTGTCCCGACCAAATGTTCATTCCTGTGCCTCCGGAAGTATCTGAAGGCTCGCTCGGATGCTCATGTAATGAGTGCGAGTACATGAAGAAGAACTCATTGTTGAAAATATACAATGCCCTGAAATATGGCTTTCCGGAAGTTACAGTAGACCCATCAATAGCCAAAGAAGCTGTGAAGCCTATAGAGAGGATGCTGAGTCTGAGTTGAATTGATATACTACCAAATTACGGGGAAGTGTTATCAGCT
This sequence comes from uncultured Prevotella sp., assembly GCA_964623995.1. Classification (GTDB taxonomy): domain Bacteria; phylum Bacteroidota; class Bacteroidia; order Bacteroidales; family Bacteroidaceae; genus Prevotella. The sequence goes on from CAZUWO010000139.1 coordinate 3,763, forward strand.
TAAGTCGGCTATACCATATTTTGGGCGAACCTTCAACAATGCGTGTAGTATGACTGCTTATTATGTAGTAAGAAGCTGAGTATTCGTCCATCAAAGAATTAAAAGCAGCTTTTATTCTTGAGCATTTCTCGTTTATGGCATTGTCGAGTGGATTGGTCAAACGATTCACTGTTTCCTCTATTTTCTCTTTGTCCATTCTGTTGGCAATGCGCTCATAGATGCCGTAAAGTTCATCACGATAGTCTCTTAGATATTTAAATTCAATGCCTTCGGGATGGTTTAAGAATAAAAGATATAGCGCACGGTGAACCGGACTCAACTCCACTACCCTATTGTATCGCTCCAAAACAAGTTGATAATCGGCAGTAATTATGAGTTTACTAAGCGTACCGCGGGCAGCTTCTATACGTAACTGTTCGAGCGTAGGAACGGTAATGGCCTGCACTAACAAGTCATAGCGCCCCAGAGCCACCAATTTGTTTGTCAGATAGCGTACCTGTTGTGCCATTTCCAAGACTTCCTGTTCTTTGTTTTCACCGTTCATGACTGCAAAAATATCAATATTTTCCTCATGGTGCAAGCAGTATTAGATAAAAGTTTTATCGCAAGGCTTGCGGATTTTTTATGCTTTTAGATTTTATAATTAATTTTGTGGCGTAAAAAACTATATAGAATGGACGGTAATATTATAGACTTTGGCCCCGTAGAGGATAAATCGAAAGAGATAATAAAGGTAATAGGAGTTGGCGGTGGAGGCTGTAATGCGGTTAACAGAATGTACAATGATAAGATTGTAAATGTGTCTTTTGCCGTGTGTAATACTGATAGTCAGAGCTTAGCCAAGTCTCCTGTGCCCATAAAATTGCAGCTTGGAGACAGTGGACTTGGTGCAGGAGCCAATCCGGAGCTTGGCCGTAGCGAGGCGATTAATACAAAAGAGCAAATTAAAAGGCTTTTCGACGACAACACAAAGATGTGCTTTGTTACTGCCGGTATGGGTGGAGGAACCGGCACTGGTGCCGCTCCGGTGATTGCTGGCGTTGCCAAGAGCCTCGGAATACTTACCGTTGGCATTGTAACAATACCTTTTTTCTTCGAGAAAAGGCCAAAGATTATCAAGGCTCTCTATGGAGTTGAGGAGATGAGAAAAAATGTTGACTCGCTTCTTATAGTCAATAATGAACGTCTGTGCGATATATATTCTGAGTCAAAGACATCGGTAAAGGACGCCTTTAAGGCTGCCGACCGCATTCTTAGCGATGCTACTAAGGGAATTTCTGAGCTTATCACGGTTGAAGGGACTATAAATCTTGACTTCAGAGATGTGGAATCAACGATGCGTGGGGGCGGTGGAGCCATCATGGCCATAGGAAGAGCAAGCGGAGACCACAGAGTTGAGAAGGCGATAATAGATGCTTTGGACTCTCCCCTACTCTATGGTAGCGACATTACAAAGGCAAGCAAGATTCTGTTCAATATATATACCAGCAACAAAGCACCGCTTTTTGTTAGTGAAATACAGGAAATAGACTCTTTTATGTATGAGCTTAACCCTGATATAGACGTGATTTGGGGAACCTCTGACGATGATTCGCTCGACGAAGACGCCAAAGTGTTAATCCTTGCAACAGGTCTCGACAATCAGTTTGCCATGCAAGGCGTAGAAAAAGGAACCACAGCAGACAACAAATACTTTGATCAGGTAATATCAAAACTCTACAAAGAGCCTATGCCAAATGCCCAATGGCCAACAGTAGAGCCTAAAAGCGAAGTTCCGGAGAATGCAAAAGAAAACGTTGAAGAAGCTGAAAAGACTGATAAAATAGACTTCCAAACTGAGCCAGAACATCAATACAAAAACGCTGAAAAACCAAAACAAGAAGTAGAAAAAGAGCTTGAACCGGAACGTAAGCAGAAAGCAGAGCCCGTAAATGAGTCGAAACAGCAAGAAAAAACAGTCGTTCAGCCACAAGAAACAGTTATAATAGAAGCAGAAAACCCATATCAAACAAGTGGAGCCAGGTCGTTTATCAATAAGTTAAAGAAGAATCTTATGAAGAAACTTGGCGACATTTACGAATGATACCATAGGTGTGAAATTAAAAAGGTGTTGTGTTAAATCCCACAAAAACCTGTTAAGAGTTAAAGGAATAGTGTTTTATAATGCCCATTTCTCAATGATTTTTGCTAATTTTGTATCAAAATCAAATAATCGCTGATGAAGTTAAGAAAAGCACTATCCATACTATTCCTATCCGTAACGACAGTTTTTGCAACCTATGCAGGCAATCCCGACATTGACAATCAACCTGTATACTACATAGAAGAAGATATTAATTCGGAGGTAGAAGCACTCTTCAACGTTACCGGAGAGGAGCTTGTAGACAACGCTAAGGATTATATTGGCCGCCCATATCGTCGTGGCTGCATGGGACCTTACGCATTCGACTGCTCCGGATTTACCAGTTTTGTCTATAAAAGCATGAATATCTCACTCGGAAGGTCAAGTCGTGACCAGTGGAAGCAAGGACTTGCCATCGACAAAGATGATGTTCACGTGGGCGATCTTGTTTTTTTCGGTTCCAGTAATCATAACATTGGCCATGTGGGAATAGTGTGTGAAGTGGATGATAATGGCGATTTCAAGTTCATTCATTCCAGTACCAGCCAGGGAGTTACTATAAGCAGCATAGACGAAAGTTACTATTCGCACCGTTATCGTGGTGCCCGCAGAATATTGGAGAACTGATTTTTCTATTCTATATTGCAGCGTGGACGGTCTATCCATACTAATACCTGTTTACTGTGATAATTGTTTGAACCAGGTTAAGAGCTTGGTTGGTCAGTGCAGGCGGCTCTCTGAGAGCGGACTTAAATGGGAAATAATTGTGGCTGACGATGGTTCGCCGGTAGGAGAGAGCATAGTCAATTCACCGATAGGGCGCATAGAGCATTGCTCTTTCATAATGCGCAACCATAATTATGGGCGCTCCTCCACGCGCAACTTCCTTGTTCGGTTGGCTCATTACGATACTATTCTTTTCCAGGATTCAGGACTTCTGCCGTCGGAAAATCTTGTAGAAACTTATATTAAGTATTCCGGCAAAGCTCAGGTGGTGTGTGGTTCGGTTGAGGTAGCACCGCAATCAATGAATAAAAGCTTGCTCCGCGCACTCTATGAGGACTGTTGCAGCAAGCGCTTTACACCCGTAATCCGCAACCGTAACCCCTATATGAGTTTCCGCTCATGCAACTTCATGGCTTCACGCAAGGTGTTATTAGACAATCCTTTCAGTGAGGAAATGAAGAAATATGGCTACGAAGACGTTATATTAGGTAAGCAACTGAAAGAGAATGGGGTAGGAGTGCTCCATATTAACAATCCCGTCAAATACGTCAACATTGAGTCTAACAGCCATTACCTGCGCAAGGTGAGTGAGAGTATTGATACTTTGTATGAATACAGGGCTGAAATCAGAGGCTATTCCCGATTGCTTTCGCTTGTAGAGAAAATAGAAAAGCTGCACCTTTCCACTGTTGTTTCGTTTGCCGACAGATTTTTTTTCAGATTGATAGAGCGGAAACTATCAGGCAAAACACCAAATCTCTTTCTTTTCAATATATACAGAGTCTTCCTTCTTCAACGTAAATATACAAGTCGTTGAACAGCTTCGGAATACAAAAATCTATTTGTTTTCTTGCAGTTTAATCATATTTTCCTTAACTTTGCAGTCCATAATGATGGGCTCTGATAGTTCAATGGATAGAACGGAGGTTTCCTAAACC
>CAZUWO010000140.1:0-7522 GCA_964623995.1 uncultured Prevotella sp.
GGCTCATCACGTACTTGTTGTCTATTTCGAGCTGGTTGCCCGTCTCGTTGTCGGTTACGGTGTAGCTTCGGCGGCATATCTGCACACATTCACCGCGATTGGCCGAGCGATTGGCATTAGCAAGACTCATGTAGCACTTGCCTGAGATGGCCATGCACAAGGCTCCGTGGCAGAACATCTCTATTCTGACGAGGCCACCCTTAGGGCCGCGCACGTCGTTGGCTATGATTTCGTCGTGTATTCGGGCCACTTGGTCCATGTTTAACTCACGTGCGAGAACGCTGACATCGGCAAAACGGCTGTAGAACTTAAGTGCTTCGATGTTGGAAATGTTAAGTTGTGTTGACAGATGGACCTCCATTCCCACTTCGTTGCAGTAGGTCATTACGGCCACATCACTTGCAATAACAGCACTAATGCCGGCTTCTACGGCCGCATCGATAATTTCCCGCATGGTGGCTAGGTCGTCGTCGTAGATGATAGTATTGACAGTGAGATATGTTTTTACGCCATGGGCGGCACAAGTGGCTGCTATCTCGCGCAGATCGCTTATTTCGAAATGGTTGGCGGAATGGGAACGCATGTTCAGCTTGCCTATTCCGAAGTAGATAGAATCCGCTCCGGCTTGCAATGCTGCAGCCAGCGACTCTCGGGAGCCCACTGGTGCCATTATCTCGAAATCGTTTTTATCGCAGTTCATGGCTGCAAAGTTAGCAAAAATGTTCCGATCGGGCGAATGGCTTAATCAATATTAATAATGTGGAGATGCTGATAATGTTGTTTTGAATATTGTATTTTGGCAGAATTATAATATGATAATGGGATAAGGAAAAACAAAATCTGCCACTTGGCTGATGGTGTTTGGCCAAGTGGCAGATTTTATTTTAGGGTCGGATAGGATAGTGGGTTGACCGCCAAAGAACTATTCGGCCTGTGTAATCTTGAGCAAAATGTAAGGCTTTCCGGGCAGACTGACGCTGCGGTTATTCTTGTCTACCATGCGCTTTGCTGCGGCTGGTTTTACTTCGAACGTTGTCTTTGATTTGCTGCGGCTCATGTTCCATGTGTCGATAATCTCTACATTGAACTTCTCTCCACCTTTCAAGCGGCGGAACTTATCGTTCTTTGCCGGCAGGGAGAATTTCCATGACTTGGGAGTTTTGTCGCCAAAGTAGATGAGATAGACACCATCGCCGGCTCCGGCAGTGTGGTCATCCCAGCTGTTGTCGGCAAGACGGGGAGCCTGAGGCAGTGATTCGAGTATCTCTCTGGTGAACTTTACTCGGCGGGGGAAAGTGCCTTGGAACTTTCCTCCCGTTGCAAGGAAGGAGAAACCTGTGTAGTAGTCTTTACCGGTGGTGAAGCATTCGCCGTGAGTTACGTATGTTCCGCCGATAAGACCTGTCCATACTCGTTGCAACATTTCCTGTCCAGTGAGCTGTGCCCAACGCTGTTCGTGGTCGCCCTCATAGCATACTTCATCGAAAATAACGGGCTTCGGGTAGATGTTTCTTACCGTTGCTGCACCCTCAAAGTTGTAGAGGGGCCCTTGGTCTTGTATACTTTCGTGGGTGAAGCATGGCATATTGTAATCGAAATATTTTGCTGTGCCACCGTGAATGCTTAGCAAGTGGTGGTAAGGATCGGCATTACTGATGTACTGACTCATTTGTACCCAGTCGCTATATTTGCGTGCTTTGACCAGGTCCCATTCATTTGCGACCGACCACCACAGGTTACTCATTGAGCTAAGGCGTGCCACGCAATAGCGAAGATAGCGCATACAAACACTCATAGGCATGCGATCGAAGCCCCAAAGACCTTCATCGTATGGTGTGAAGAGTATCAAGTCGGCTTCGACACCAATGTTCTTCAGACTGTCGATGCACTGTTCGAGCTGATGGAAGAATTCAGGATTGAAGCGGGAGTAGTCCCAAACGTATTCGCCTTTGTGGGCTTTGCCGTCCTTGAGCATCTTAAACGGATAGACGGTGGGTACCTCCAGACCGCTCTTCTTGTCGAAAACAATTCCGAAAGACGAATCATATACGCTGTTGTTGGGGAACACGCAGAAACGGATCTTGTTGAATCCGGCATCGCTTAGCGATTTTATCGTCTCTGCACGACGGCTTGGCAGGCCATAGACCCATGCGTATGATGTGGTGCCAACGGGCATATAGCGAGTGCCATCGGCATAGCGGAAGCCGTGATCGTTGTCGGCCGACACCATGCCATGGTCGCCTTTGGCAGCCTGGGTACACACTAACGAACCCTTGATGCCGTTGAGTTGGGGGGTGGGCGATGTGGTAACATACTTCCATCGGCCTGTCTTTGTGGGCATGAAACGCACTTTGAACTGGTCGTTGCCGTCATAGAAGCCTTCTACCCGTATGGTATCTGTTGACCCTTCGCGTACGAATGTGGCTCCAAGCTCAATGTCGGTGAATGGATTTTGCTCGGTGTGATACGTAATAGCTTTTTCGAAGCGTCCCCACTGTGGTACTTGCTCTTGGCCTTGCATGGCAAATGGCATGAGCATGAGTGTGGAGAGCAAAACTAATCTTGCGGTCTTTTTCATTTATTTAAGTGTCTGTTTATTTGTAATGACGTATAAAGCAACTTTCTGTAATAAAGGAAAGGAATACAAAAACGCCCCGCACTGATGTGCGGAGCGTTGATTATAGTCAGAGAAACAAAACGTATTATTTATCGGCAAAGCCGTAACCATTGTGCAAAGCACCATTGGCGTTCTTGATAATATCGCCACCCATTGGGAGAATATAAATAGGAGGCTGACCGATTGTATAGCCATCGTATATGTAATCGCTATACTGATCCTCGGCGTTTTGATTGGCAACGTACTCTCCGTTGCTCAATACTGCCCAAATCTTAATGGCCCATGGCTCCATCTTATATCCGTCAGCTTCGAGAGCTTTAGCCTCAGCGCTTCCCGGTTCAATGTGCTTGAACAGACCTTTTATGGCCAGGTTTGTCATATTACCTGCCGTAAGAGCGCTCTTAGGTGTGCCGTTGTAGTCGGCCACAGCATCCCAATCGTCGTTCTGACCACGCCAACTTGGATAGAGAACAGGGTCGTCTGTCTTGTCGCTTGGGCACTGTGCGGTGAGGCGATAGCCATATTGACTCTTTGCATCTACCATCTTTGTCCATACGTAGTTGCTAATCTCGTTGCCATTAGCAAAGCGATGATAACCCTTAGTCTTCAGATCGGTGAGCATGTCAGCAATCTTTGTGCGGAAAGAAGTAACGGCTTTGTCGAGCATATTTGTACGAATTAAGTCATACTTGCGGCTGCCTTCGCCACCGAACTCAAGTCCACGCTCGTTGATTATGGCTGCAGTGAGAGAACCTTGCTCGGCAATGTAAGCGTCGGTATTGGCCTTAGCGGCTGAACCGAAGGCGCGGTTGCGAATTTGCTCCAAGTATTGCTTTGCCTCAGCATCCTTGCCAAGACCAGCCTTAACCTCTGCCTGCATGAGGATGATGTCTGAGAAGCGCATGTAAGGATTGTTGGTTCCGCTCTGGCGCTGCTTCGATGTCCAAGGATGGTTCATGCGGTTCTCGTCCCACTTGTTGAGGGCAATACCACCACGGTTGCGTGATCCTTTCTCGAAAGAAAGAAGCATCTCGGCTCCATGACCGTCAGACAGCGTTACGGTGCAGGTAACATCGCGGCGCATATCGTTAGGATCGAACATGTCATAGTAGTACAATGGGTTGAAGCGAGACTGTCCATAAGACTTGCAAGGATAGTAATTCGAGCTACCACCATTTGATGGACGGCCGAAGGCATATGGACGTTCGCTGTTGCCATTGGCATGAGTGTCAGGTATTTCGTGTACGCTCTCGTCGGCAAGAGTAGGATTCTCAGTGTCCACACCCATCATGTTCTGCTGGAAAACATACTGGTATGGGTTTGGAGTATCCTTGAAGCGTGCGTCGGTACGTGGGTCAGTGGTCTGCAGATGGATGTTTCCCGGATTGCTGATGGCATCGCCAAGATACTTCTCTGCAAGCGTATAGAAGTCTCTCCAGTCTGATCTGCGGCCATAGAAGCATTGATACTTGCTGCTTTCTGAAACTTTTTCGAAGCTCAGAGGCTGACCTTCAAGGTTGGTGTAGTAGTTCTCGCCCATGTCGGTACGGCGTGTCTGATAGCCGGCTTCCCACAGGCAAATGCGACCAACGAGGCCCTCTGCGTAGGTGCGGTTGAAGTAAGTCTTGTTTATACTTGCCTCTTCTCCGTCACGATACATGAGAGGAATAACCCTCTCAAGGTCCTTAAGAATGTACTCACAGATAGAGTCGCGGTTGGTAAGGTGGGTTGCTGCCTCGCCCGCAACAGTCTGAAAAGCCAGGTCTCCGTAACGTCTTGTGAGCTCATAGTACATGGTGGCGCGCATCGTTATAGCCTCACCATATATCTGAGACAGCTCAGAGGGATGGCCTTGAGCCATGATTTTCTCGTAGTCGGCACTCTCTTCAAAGTTGTTTATGATAGTATTTGACAAACCAACAATCTTATACAGACTGGTCCAAACACTCTTATACATACCGTTGAAGTTGGTAACGTCATAGTTTTCCGGTCCATAGCCACTGGCTCCCTTGTTGCCTATCCATCCATAGAAGTAAGAAGAAGTCCAGCGTTGTATCTGGCTTCCGTGAGCCTCGGGCTGGTTTTCCATGTCTGTGGCAGAAACAATGAAGTCGTAGAATGATCCACTGCCGTCTGAACGCCACTGGTTATAAACGTTCTGCATGGCCCCACGCATGGTTGTAGGGTCTGAGAACACGAAGTCTTTAGTGGCCTGAGACGATGAGCTCTGATCCAAAAAGTCGGAGCAAGATGTCGCGGTTCCAAGCAGCAAGGCGGCACTCAGGGCACCATATATAATCTTTTTCATATTGTCTATTGTTTTAACTGAATTTTAAATGATCATATTTAAGTTTTAGAATCTTACATTCAGACCCACGGTAAAGGTGCGTGCGCGCTGATAAGCGCCGTAGTCCATGTACGGAGTTGGGTAGTTGTCGTTGCGGTTCATGTCGGTGTTCACCTCCGGGTCAATGCCAGAGTAGCCTGTTATGCAGAACAGGTTGCCACCGGTAACATAGAAGCGTGCACTCTGAATGCCCACTTTGCGGGTCAGGGTTGCGGGAAGAGTGTAGCCAAGTGTAAGAGTTGAGAGGCGGAGGAAGCTGGCTCCCTCGATGAACTCTGATGAAATAACGTTGCGCTCATAGAAAGGCAGCGGATGGCTTGCACCTGCATTGAGTGTTGCAAGCTCGTTAGGATCGGTCACAGCTACCAACTCTCCGTTGCGTACATCGTAGAGTTTGAAATAGTCTGACAGCCATGCGCGGCGGTTCTTGCCTATGCCCGGCTCCTTGCCACCTGTGTATTGGGTCATTGAAGCTGCATTGTAGACCTTGCCACCAAGCTGATATGTGAACTGAACACCAAAGTCAAAAGCTTTGTAATTGCCGGTAAATCCGAAGCCACCGGTATGGTGTGCCTGCAGCTCACCAATCTCACCAACGTCCTTAGAGTCAACTACACCGTCGCCATTCACGTCCTTGAACTTAGCGCAGCCAGGGAAAGCATACTGTCCGTCGGCAAGTTTCAGCTCTGATGGGAAAGGATACTGTGTGAATACATCGGCCCTGTTGATGTCAGGAATGCCCTCTTTCAGAGTGTAAACGCCTGTTGAGGCATCGTAGTTGAAGTCGTCCAGCGTGTAGAAACCATCTGCAGTGTAGCCACGAACCACACCTACAGGCTTGCCTTCTGCAAGAACGAAGTCATCGCCAGGGTTCTGTCCTGATGAAGCCCAGTTTGATCCGTAGAGGATATCACGGCCACCGGGAAGCTCTTCCACCTTGTTGAAGTTCATGTTGTAGGTCAAGTTCATGTTCAAGTTGAAGTTCTTCGTGCGCACAATAGCGGCATTGAGGGCAAGCTCGACACCCTTGTTTGAGGTTTTACCAAGGTTTACGAACTGGTTAGAGTAGCCTGTAGACGAGTCTATCTCCTGATTCATCAGCAAGTCTTTGGTAGTGTTCCAGTAGAAGTCCAAGGTACCGTTGATGCGATTGAAGAAACCGAAGTCAAAACCAATATTGCGTGAGATGTTGGTCTCCCATTTCAAGTCAGGGTTATACTTCAAACCTGAAGGAGAATAAATCTGAACAGACTTCTCGTCCCATACACCTGTTGAGGCTTTCCACTGCTCCAGCCAGAGGCTTGAGTTGATGTTGTCGTTACCGGCCTCACCATAAGACAGGCGAAGCTTCAAGTTGTCGAGCCAATTGTGGGCTCCTTGCATGAATGGTTCGTCAGAAATACGCCATGCAAGAGCTCCTGCGGGGAAGTAGCCCCAGTGGTGGTTTGGTCCGAACTTACTGGAACCGTCGGCACGCATTGTGAATGTTGCCAGATAACGGCCAAGGTAGTTGTAGTTGATACGGCCGAACCATGACTCAGTTGTTTGAGGAACATCGTATGTGTTCTCAAATTTGTTGTCGCCAGGATACGACTTAGCGTCGCCCATGTTTATCATACCGAACACACGATCACGTGTCCAAGACTCTCCGTCAGGGAATCCGGCACCGTAAACGTTGAGGGTTGAGCTGCTCCTCTTTATTTCCTCATTGCCTACCATGAAGTCCAAGTGGTGGTCATCGCCTAGCCCTTGCACCTCGTAATTGATGGTAGCGAGGAAGCGCCAGTTCTTACCGTTGGTCTTTCCAAGCTTTGCGTACTTGTAGCCCTTGGTGAAGTCGCTGGTGATAGAACCATCATCGTAGTACTTTGTCTCACCCCAGTTGCGGCCCATTGCATACTCTGCACGCATTGTAAGGCCCTTAACAGGCTTGAAAGTCAATGCAAAGTTGCCACGAACGCGGTTGCGGTTCACCTTGTTATATAGCATAGCCTGAATGGCTGCAGGGTTCTGGGCGGGGTCTATGTTTGGAGCGCCCATACCGAAGAGGGTGTAATCGTCATCGCCGAAAGGTGTATCGATTGGCCTGTACTCAAAAGCTGCCGAAAGAATGGAGCCCCTTGACGATGAGGTAGGATCGTTGCCGAGTATGTTCATATCAGAATAGCGGACGTCCATATCGAAGGTCAGCATCTTGTTTATAACCTGACTCAACTTGAAGTTCATTGACAGGCGCTCAAAGTTTGAGTTTATCTTGATACCTTCATCGTTGATATAGTTGGTAGAGAACGTGAACTTCGTCTTGTCGTTACCACCGGCTATGGTTACGTTATGGTTCCAAGAGTTGGCCGTACGGAGCAAATCGTCGGTGTAGTCGTGCGAACTCACGTTGGCATACTCATCGTAGTGGTTGCCGTACTTTGAGCCAAGGCCGAAGTATTTTGCTATATCGTCGCCGTTGCCACCCGAGTTTGGAGCGCTGGCATAAGCCCACTGCAGTGCCACATAGTCCTGAGCGTCCATCACGTCGAGCTTCTTTGCAGCCCATTTTGCCTGAT
>CAZUWO010000141.1:0-7303 GCA_964623995.1 uncultured Prevotella sp.
GCCGACACGCTCTTTTCCATGATAGTGGGCTGGGCCATCAACTCGGCCATGATAGTGCTTGCGGCGTCTACCTTCTTCGAGCATGGCGAGCACGTGGAGCAACTGCAAGAGGCTCAGGCCATGTTGCAGCCACTGCTTGGCAGCAATGCCGCCAACATATTTGCCATAGCCCTGCTGCTGGCCGGACTGTCGAGCACCATAACGAGCGGCATGGCTGCGGGAAGCATCTTCTCGGGGCTGTTCGGCGAGTCTTACAATGCCCACGACACCCACTCAGTGGTGGGCATAGTGCTCTCGCTTGGCGTGGCGCTGCTGCTCATATTCTTCATCGGCAATCCGTTTAAGGGCCTTCTCGTTTCGCAGATGGTGCTCTCGGTGCAGTTACCGTTCACCGTATTCCTGCAAGTGAGCCTCACCTCGTCAAAGAAGGTTATGGGCAAGTATGCAAACAAGCCGTGGAATACGGTCTTTCTCTATTCCCTGGCCGCAATAGTAACCATACTTAACATTTGGCTGCTGATAGAAAGCGTATGAAAGTTTGTTCTTTCGGCAAAAAATACTATCTTTGCAGTACAAACCGAAACTATAACTAAAACAGCAAAAATACAATGTTAGAAGAATTGAAAGAAAAGGTGTTTCAGGCCAATCTTGACCTTGTGAAGCACAATCTTGTTATCTTCACTTGGGGAAACGTGAGCGGCATAGACCGTGAGAAAGGACTTATGGTTATAAAACCGTCGGGCGTGGACTACGACAAGATGAAGGCCAGCGACATGGTGGTGGTTGATGTGGCCACGGGTAAGGTTGTGGAAGGAAGTCTGCGGCCATCGTCTGACACTCCCACACATCTCGTGCTCTATCGCGCTTTTCCCGAGATAGGAGGCGTGGTGCACACCCATTCCACCTACGCCACGGCTTGGGCACAGGCGGGAATGGACATTCCCAACATAGGCACCACCCATGCCGACTACTTTCACGATGCCATTCCCTGCACCGATGCCATGACGGCCGACATGATGGATGAGTATGAGTATAACACCGGTGTGGTGATAACCGACAAGTTTGCCAAAGACAATATAAACTACATACACACCCCGGGGGTGCTGGTTCGCAACCATGGGCCCTTTGTCTGGGGCAAGGACCCGGCTCAGGCTGTCTACCATGCAGTGGTTACTGAGCAGGTGGCAAAGATGGCTTACATCTCGCTGACGCTAAACCCACAGACTACGATGAATCCTCTGCTCGTGGAGAAGCACTTCAGCCGCAAGCATGGCCCCAACGCTTACTATGGGCAGAAGAAGTAAAACCATACTAAACCTTAAGAAACTATGCAACCTAAAGAGATTATTTCTACCGGAAAAGCCATTCTCGGTATAGAGTTTGGCTCAACAAGAATAAAGGCTGTGCTCATTGGCCATGATGGTACTCCACTGGCTCAGGGCAGCCACACATGGGAAAACCAACTCGTTGACGGACTGTGGACTTACAGCGAGCAAGCTATATGGGAGGGACTGCATAAGTGCTACGCCTCTCTTGCCGCCGACGTGCAGCAAAAATATGACTGCAAGATAACCCGACTCGCGTCTATTGGCATCAGTGCCATGATGCATGGCTATTTGCCATTCGATGCTGAGGGCAGGCTCTTGGCCCCATTCCGCACCTGGCGCAATACCAATACCGGCAAGGCAGCAGCTGAGTTGTCGCAGTTGTTCAACTTCAACATACCCCTTCGCTGGAGCATTTCCCACATCTATCAGGCACTGCTCAACGGGGAGAGCCATGTGGGCAACGTGCGTTTCATAACCACACTGGCCGGTTACGTACACTGGAAGCTTACTGGCCGCAAGGTTCTCGGCGTGGGCGACGCTTCCGGCATGCTTCCGATAGATCCTGAAACAAAGGACTTCGACAAGACTATGGTAAGCAAGTTCGACAGCCTGATAGCCAAATGCAATATGCCATGGAAGCTTGAGGATATACTGCCGCAAGTTCTTCTTGCCGGACAAGATGCCGGACAGCTTACCGAAGAGGGGGCCCTGCTGCTCGATTCTGCGGGTAATCTTGAGGGCGGAATACCCCTTTGCCCGCCGGAGGGCGATGCAGGAACCGGAATGGCAGCCACAAATGCGGTGCGCCCACGCACGGGTAATGTTTCGGCGGGCACTTCTTCGTTCTCCATGATAGTGCTCGAGAAGAATCTGTCAAAGCCCTATCAGATGATAGATATGGTTACCACGCCCGATGGATTGCCGGTTGCCATGGTTCATTGCAACAACTGTACGTCGGAAATCAACTCTTGGATGAGCATTTTCAGTGAGTGCGCCGAGCTGGTAGGAGCCAAGACAGATATGGGTGAGTTGTTTACCAAGATGTTCAACAAGTCGCTTGAGGGTGATGCCGATTGCGGCGGATTGCTGTCTTACAACTATGTATCCGGCGAACCGATAACCGGATTTGCTGAGGGCAGGCCCCTGTTTGTTCATTCGGCAACCGACAAGTTCAATCTTGCCAACTTCTTGCGCAGCCAGCTCTATTCTGCCATTGCCGTGCTTAAGATTGGCAATGACGTGTTGCTTAAGAATGAGCATGTTGTTGTAGACCGGCTAATGGCTCATGGCGGCTATTTCACCACTAAGGGGGTGGGGCAGCGCTATCTTGCGGCAGCACTCAATGCGCCGATATCCGTGATGGAGACTGCCGGCGAAGGTGGTGCTTGGGGCATTGCGCTGCTTGCTGCCTATCTTGTTGACCGTAAGCAGAATGAGTCGTTGGCTGATTATCTCGACAGCAGCATCTTTGCGGGCGACAACGGAGTGGAGATTAAGCCAGATGCCAAGGACGTTGAGGGCTTCAATGCATTTACTGAGGCTTACAACCGTGGATTGCCAATAGAGAAGAGTGCCGTGGATTGTAAGAAGTAGCAGTCAGAGGCTTTACAATTCAAAACTAAGCTGATAAAATTCATCGTCCTCATGTGTAGCTATTTATGGCTATGCGTGAGGACGGTGCTTTTTTATGGGCGTTATTCAAGCTTTATGGATTGGTTGACATGCTGCTTAACTGTAATTGGCAAGGCAGCATTGATGCAATAAAAAAGGAACCGCTTCTCGCGAAGCGATCCCCCCCAACTTATTATGTACGAGAAAAATCAATCGTTTTCGGGCCTTAGCTTGCGAACAGTCTCACCCGCACGCCACATTTCCATGTCATGCATCGACTTTAGCTCAGCGTTTAGCTTTTCGCGGTAGTCTGGCTTTGAGTTGCTGTCAATGCTGATTTGAGCTTCCTGACCAGTTTCAACGCTCAGATAAAGCCACTCCATTACCGGCTTGATGGCTTCCTTGAATCTTGGGCGCCAGTCCAAGGCACCGCGCTGTGCGGTTGTTGAGCAGTTGGCATACATCCAGTCCATGCCCTTTGCGCCAAACAATGGGCCGAGGCTTTGGGTGAGTTCCTCCACTGTCTCGTTGAAAGCTTCCGATGGTGAGTGGCCATGCTCGCGTAATACTTCATATTGAGCCTCAAGCAATCCCTCGATGGCACCCATCAGCGAGCCACGCTCACCGGTCAGGTCGCTGGTTGCTTCCTTTGCAAATGTGGTCTTGAACAGATAGCCGGCACCTATTCCGATGCCGAAGGCAATGGTCTTTTCCTCTGCGTGGCCGCTTGCGTCCTGATAGATGGCATAGGAGCAGTTGAGTCCGCGCCCTTCAAGGAACATTGTGCGGAGCGAAGTGCCCGAGCCTTTCGGTGCCACCATTATCACGTCAATGTCCTTTGGCGGCACCACTCCGGTGCGGTCTTGCCAGTTGATGGCGAAGCCGTGGCTGTAGTACAGTGTCTTTCCTGCCGTGAGGTGTGGCTTTATCTTTGGCCATGCGTCTATCTGGCCGGCGTCGGAAAGCAGCATGCAGACAATAGTGCCTTTGGCGGCAGCCTCCTCTATGGAGAATAGTGTCTTGCCGGGAACCCATCCGTCGGCCACGGCCTTGTCGTAGGTCTTGCCCTTACGCTGCCCTACTATAACGTTGAAGCCGTTATCGCGCAAATTGCCGGCTTGCCCCGGTCCTTGTATTCCATATCCGATTACGGCAATAGTTTCGTTTTTAAGCACCTCGCGGGCTTTGTCGAGTGGAAATTCTTTGCTTGTTACCACATTTTCGGTAACTCCTCCAAAATTCATTTCTGCCATATAGCTTCAGTCTTAATGAGCCTCAGTTGTGAGGCGCAGGTTTACAATTTTGTTATTTTCTCTCAAAACTTTTTGCAAAGATATTAATTTAAAACTATACAGCCAAATAAAATGTCAAATATTCATGAATTTAACACTTTGGCGGCATACTTCAATTTCCTTTCCGTTGCCTTTTTCTTCCATTTTTGTTATTCTTACTTCGTAAACCAGTGGTTCTTTCTCCGTAACGTATAGGTTTAGGATGTCTTTCTGATGGGTTTCTGCCACGAAAGCAATGTCTATTCGTGCTATGCGGTGGGTTTTATACCAGTCCAAATCCCAAAGGTCGAGCACGTGCTCAAGATATTTTATTGAGTTGACATGCCCGTTGACGTCTATGTCGCTGTAGGTTGTGGCAATGCTGCGTTTCGGCTTTGCTTCTTCGTTTATAACCACTCTTGAGGCGTTTGCTATGGGGCAGGGCTTGTCTTTCTCTATGTATTCTGCTATCAGTCCGTCGTGAATGTCGAGTATGTTTGTCGGTTGGCGCGTTTGGGTGTCTATCATTGCCCAGATGCTTCTGCCATATCCTATGGGGCGGCCGTCGGGCGTTGCCACTTCGAAGTTGCGGCTTGTGAAGTATCGCATGGCGCTTTCCACCCACGTGGTGATGTTGAATTGCTCGTAGGCTCGTGGCATTTCGCTCATTTCTATGGCCATGCGTGAGAGCACCCAAGTCTTGTTAATGGTGTTTAGGTAGTTCATTCCGAACCCTCGGTCGTTGCTGTGGAAGTCGGCGGCATTGAGCATGGCGTTGCCCAGATGCCCCATGAAGAGCTGATGTTGGAAATCGCAATGGAAGGGCTCTGCCTTGAAGTTGTATGTTCCTGCCTTAGGCAATAGTTTAAAGCTCATGTTTTCTTGCTTATATATTTGGTTCGTCTTTGCTGCGGGTAACGGCTATGCGCCCCGTTCTGCTGTATTGAAGTACGCAATCCAGGCGGTTGAGGTCGTTGTATAGTCCGGTTACGTCATCTGTCAGCCCTGCCAAAAGCACTATGGCATATACGGGGTTTACCTCAGTAAGGCTTGCTCCGCGATGGCGTATGGCTCTTGATACTTCAGGATTGTCGAGAAGCACCGGCGTGGAAATCTTGTAGAGTCCCACTTCGTTTATAAACAGCTGCTCATCAGTGTAGTAGTCAGCCTTCACCACGTCAATTTTCTTCTCTATTTGCAGTGTTATCTTCTTTATTTGGTCTTCGTCGCTCCATGCCGTTATGGTGTATTTGTGGATGCCGGGAATGTTTGACGCGCAAACATTAAGGCTCTCTATATTCACTTGCCGTCGGGTAAACACTGCCGTTATTTGGTTTAATATGCCGGTAACGTTCTCGCTGTAGACTATTAAAGTATAAAATGTGTTTTCCATCATTATTGTTTCTTTCAGATGTCGAGGTGCAGCTGCATCTCGTCAATGCTGGTTCCGGGAAGCGTCATGGGTTCTATATTTTCGTCTTCCTTGACGGCGCATTCCATGAAATATGGCTCTTTGGCCTTGAGCATTTCCGCTATGGTAGCCTCAAGCTGATTTCTTTCCGTGACAAGGCTATAGGGAATGTGGTAGGCAGCACATATGTCAGCATATTGCGGATTCAGCATTCGGGTGAAGGAGCGGCGTCTGCCATACATTAAGTCTTGCCATTGGCGCACATTGCCCAGATAATTGTTGTTGAGAAGTATTATCTTCACCGGTGCTTGCTGCTCCATAATGGTGCCCAATTCCTGAATGTTCATTTGCAAGCCGCCATCGCCTGTGAACATGCAGACGGTTCTTTCGGTGCCGAAAGTAGCTCCTATGGCAGCTGGAAGACCAAACCCCATGGTGCCGAGACCGCCGGAAGTGACTATCGATCTTTCTGTTGCGTAGTTGAAGTATCGGCTCGAGAACATTTGATTTTCGCCGACATCGTTTACAAGAACAGCTTGCCCGTTTGTGGCTTCTGCTATTTTGCTAACCACTTCGCCCATGAGCAGCGGACCGCTGGTGGGGTGAGTCTGAGGTACTATCACCTCTTTATTCTCCTTTTCGCTAAGTGGCTTGAACGAATTTATCCATTCTTTGTGGTTGGCTTTGTTTATCAGTTGGGTTAACAGAGGTAAGCTCTGCTTGCAGTCGGCCACTACTGCCACGTCCACCTTAACGTTTTTGCTAATCTCAGAGGGGTCAATGTCGAGCTGAATTATCTTAGCTTGACGTGCGTAAGTGTCAATGCGACCAGTTACCCTATCTGAAAATCTCATGCCAATAGCTATCAGAACATCGCATTCCTGCTGCTTTACGTTTGGCGCATAGTTGCCATGCATGCCCAACATACCCACATTGAGCCTGTGGCTTGGGTTCAGAGCTGACAGTCCGAGCAGAGTTCGTCCTGCAGGAATGTCTCCCTTTTCAAGAAAACAAACCAATTCCTTTTGGGCCCCACCCAGTTCTACGCCATGACCTATAAGGGCCATGGGCTTCTTTGAATTATTAATGAGTTTTGCGGCTAACTCTATTGAATCGAGATTTGGGCTTGGATAGGGGTTGTAAGATCTGACTTTGTCGGTGCGTTGTGGCGTCCAAATGGCTTCACCCACTTGCGCATTGCGTGGAAAGTCGAGCACTACTGGCCCCGGACGGCCACTTCTGGCAATGTAGAAAGCACGGCTTACGGCCCATGCCACATCTTCAGGGCGTCTTATTTGGTAACTCCATTTGCTTATAGGTTGCGCCACGCCCACTAAATCCACCTCTTGGAAAGCATCTGTGCCAAGGGCTCCGGTGCCCACTTGGCCAGCTATAACAACTATTGGCACCGAGTCCATCATGGCATCGGCCACCCCTGTAAGTGTATTTGTGGCCCCCGGGCCACTTGTTACTATAGCTACACCAACGTCGCCACTCACCCTTGCATAGCCTTCGGCAGCAAGAGAAGCACCCTGTTCGTTTCGAACAAGCACGTGATTGAACCAAGGGTCTTCGGCTCGAGTATGCATATAGAGAGCATCATAAACCGGCATAATGGCGCCACCAGGGTAACCGAAGATAGTTCTTACATTTTCTTGGTAGAGCGCTCGCATCAATATTTC
>CAZUWO010000142.1:0-527 GCA_964623995.1 uncultured Prevotella sp.
GGCGATGGTGCCCACCAGCATCCTTCACAGTGTTTGCTCGACCTTTACACCATTTTGCGGACTCAAGGCACGCTTGAGAACCTGAACATATACCTTGTTGGTGACTTGAAATATGGTCGAACGGTGCATTCTCTCATCATAGCTATGCGCCACTTCAATCCTACATTCCACTTCATAGCGCCGCCAGAACTGGCCATGCCAGAAGAATACAAGCTCTATTGTCGCAACCACAATATTAAATATGTGGAGCATTCTGAGTTTAATTCCGATGAAATAGCCGACGCAGACATACTATACATGACAAGGGTTCAAAAGGAACGCTTCTCTGATCTAATGGAATACGAGCGCGTGAAGAACGTATACATCCTGCACAACAGCATGCTTTCTAAAGTGAAAGACAATATGCGTATACTCCATCCGCTGCCCCGCGTGAATGAGATAAGCTACGATGTGGACAGCAATCCACATGCCTACTATATACAACAGGCTAAAAACGGACTTTACGCCCGTGAGGCTATCTACTGCTA
>CAZUWO010000142.1:537-7250 GCA_964623995.1 uncultured Prevotella sp.
TTGGAATTGGACTCGAAGATATAAGAAACGACAAAACCATAATACGCTGATGAGCAAGAAAGAAATGCTTGTGTCTGCAATAGAGTCAGGCACTGTAATAGACCATATACCCGCCGAGAAGACCTTTCAGGTGGTAAGTCTGCTTGGATTACACGACTTCAAGACTCCTGTTACCATAGGCTTCAACTACCCGTCGAAAAAGCTCGGCACCAAGGGGATTATAAAAGTAACAAACAAATTCTTCACTGACGACGAGATTTCACGCCTCAGCGTTGTAGCCCCCAATGTGGTTCTAAACATCATTAAGGACTATGAGGTGGTGGAAAAGAAAAAGGTGGAGACGCCGGATGAGCTGCGTGGCATAGTGAAATGCAACAATCCAAAGTGCATTACAAACAATGAACCAATGGAGACTGTATTTACTGTGGTAGACAAAGTTAAGGGAATACTTAAGTGTCACTACTGCGACAAAGAGCAGCACATAGACGAAGTGGAACTCGTATAAGACACAAACAAAATCAATATAAGCTTTTTAAATGAGAACAGACCAAGAAATTTTCAGCTTAATAGAGGAAGAACACCAGCGCCAACTTAAGGGCATGGAGCTCATTGCCTCTGAAAACTTCGTCAGCGACGAGGTGATGCGAGCCATGGGCTCATATCTTACCAACAAGTATGCAGAGGGGTATCCTGGCCATCGCTACTATGGGGGATGCCAAGTTGTGGACAAAGTGGAAACTATTGCCATTGAAAGAGTGAAGCAACTCTTCGGCGCTGAGTATGCAAATGTGCAGCCTCACTCTGGTGCTCAAGCTAATCAGGCAGTACTTTTGGCCGTACTAAAGCCCGGCGATACATTCATGGGGCTCGATCTTGACCAAGGTGGACACCTCTCACATGGCAGTTCTGTAAACACATCAGGCATGTTATACCACCACGTGGGCTACACTCTGAACCGTGAAACAGGTCGAGTGGACTACGACGAGATGGAGAAACTGGCCCTGGAATGCAAGCCAAAGCTCATTATTGGCGGTGGCTCAGCATATAGCCGCGAGTGGGATTACGAGCGCATGCGTAAGATTGCCGACGAAGTTGGGGCTTTGCTCATGATTGATATGGCCCATCCCGCAGGACTTATTGCCGCCGGACTGCTCAAGAACCCTGTGAAATACGCCCACATTGTTACTACAACCACCCACAAAACTCTGCGTGGCCCGCGTGGTGGTGTGATTCTTTTGGGTAAGGATTTCGATAATCCATGGGGACTTACAACCAAGAAAGGCGTGGTAAAGAAAATGTCACAACTGCTTAATTCCGCAGTATTCCCAGGAAATCAGGGCGGACCTTTGGAGCATGTCATTGCAGCAAAGGCCGTTGGTTTCGGTGAAAATCTTCTGCCATCATGGAAAGAATACGCTACACAAGTGCAAAAGAACGCTAAAGTTCTTGCTCAAGCACTCATAGATCATGGTTTCGACATTGTAAGCGGAGGTACCGACAACCACTCAATGTTGCTAGACTTGCGCCGCAAATATCCTGACTTGACCGGTAAAGTGGCCGAGAATGCCCTCGTGGCTGCTGACATAACAGTAAATAAGAATAAGGTTCCATACGACGAAAGAAGTGCTTTCCAAACTAGCGGTATTCGCCTTGGCACTGCGGCCATGACCACTCGTGGAGCCAAAGAGGACATGATGCTACTCATAGCAGAACTCATTGATGAGGTGTTGCGCGACCCTGAAAATGAGGAAGTAATCAATCGAGTACGTGATAAAGTAAATGCCACAATGAAGAACTATCCCCTCTTTGCCTATTAACATATTGAAATTCAACTCAAGTAATCATTACCGCTTTTTAATATCACAATATTAGCAACGGCAATAATAAAACAAATTCCCCAGTAGGCCCAAAAGCGAAGCTGACTGGGGAATTTTCGTTTGCTCTAATACCTTGTCTGAATATTTTTTTACTGGTGATCAGGGGATTATTATATGGTAAGAAGCCTTATTCATTGGTAGTTTTTTCCTTCGTATGAAAGCTGAATTCGCATCCGCAATACAACTGATTATAGAAGCCATATTGCTTTATCAGCTCGTTACGACGGTCCTGCAACCCACCTATACGCCAATTCTGATCCCAAAATTCAACTCCATCAATCTGCTCTACAGCCCACTTTCCTGCTTCAGAAACCTGTGGAAGACTCTTCCATCTCGATGATGCGAGCGTGGTGGCAATATGACTTAAGCCTAAATTCTTAGCGGTTTTGGCCGCAGCAAGTAGCCGATATTTAAAGCATTGTAGACATCTGAGGCCACGTTCAGGTTCATTTTCCAATCCATTAACATAATTCCGCCAAGCCAAGTGGTCGTAATTGTCATCATCTATCCATTGCAATCCTAACATTTCAGCTTGTCGCTTGCTTTCATCTTTCCTTATTTCGTATTCCCGAAGCGGAACTATGTTTGGATTATAGTAGTAAATAACAGGCCTGATATTGTGCTGCAAGAGCCATTCAAGTATGGCAGTTGAGCACGGAGCACAGCAAGCATGAAGCAGCAAACCAGTCATATCATCTGGCACTTCAACTGTATGCTTCTTTTTCATAAGTAAGAATGAATAAGCAATTAAAGTTTTTAAACCACTACCTCTTATTAATCCAATCGTCGAGAAGCATTCTCGCTATTGATAGTTTTTCGGGAATTTGCGGTAGATTATCTTTGGTAAACCAACTTCCGGCCGACAGTTCCTCACGCTGAAGGTGAATCTCTCCACTTACGTAATCGGCATTGAACCCCACCATTAACCCACAAGGATAGGGCCATGGCTGACTGCCGAAGTAACGCAGATTGGTAATTTTGAGGTGAGTTTCCTCCATAACCTCACGATGAACGGCCTGCTCTAGTGTCTCACCTGTTTCAACAAAGCCGGCTACAAGGCCATAAAAATCGCCACGAAAATTACGTGCATGAACCAACAAGACCTCATCACCACGGTGGATAAGCACTATTATAGCTGTGGCAAGTTGCGGCCAAATTTCCTTACCACACTGAGTACAACGTTTGGATATGTCAGTGTGCATAACCATTGGTGCTCCACACACGCCACAAAACTGCGTGTTTTGATCCCAATAAAGAATCTCTTGACACTTTCCAGCCTTAAGATACAGCTCCTCAGGGAGTTTATAGTACGATGCCCTAAGTGAGCAAAACTCGAATCCGTAATCTGAAACTTGCGAAGGTTCTGATATAAGTACGGTCTTAACAGGGGTACCGTCACTTGTCGGAGTTATATTATGAATGTGCTGCCACGGCTTTAACTCTATCGGACATACCTTTCCCTGAGGAATAGTGTAGCCCGTTTCCGTCTTCTGCAGCAGCAAATCGGTTTTGCAGAATATGAAGAAAAAAGTTTCCATAATTTGCTAAATTATTTATTTTTGGTTCCAAACAAGATGGCTCTATCCCGCTTAGCAGCAGGTAAAACTATCGAGTCGGGTACAAACTTCCAGGTATTATTGGCTTTGGGAGTAACAGTTCCCATTTTCTCTATTTCCTTCATCAGGTAGTAGCGCTGGTCCAATTTACTCTTGAATACTATTCTCTTAGCTATATCTTCCTTGCTAAGACCAGCTCCTCGGGTCAGCAACTCGCCGCCACCATTGCCCCTGTAGCTATTCATGGCTACACGATAGGTCTTGTTTAAGTCGAAAGGAGTACCGTCAACCATGCTGAGTATCTTCACTTTCTCCCCATCAGGTTGGGTGACATCAACCACATAGTTTATTCCGGCCGCCGAATCAAAGTTGAAATATGGGTTGGCAAATCCCGCCCTCTGTTGGTCACTGAACGACTGAGTTGACAGGTGGAAGAGATGATCTGATGGAGAATGAATTGTATTAACCCAAAGATCATAGCTCATTTCGAGATGACGGCGAATCTCATCGCCAGTCATCAAAAGCACATATATTTGGTTTTCGTACTTGTATAGATTGAACATGTCACTAACTCTTACCGGACCAGCATCTATAACGGCATCTCTGCTGAGAGGAGCATTAAAGGAAATATCTGCGCCAGTTATCTTAAGTTGTAAGTTATGAATCAAATCTGTAAATGCTGACGATCCAAAGAAGCAATCCTCAGACATGACAGGCGACGCAAATATGCCAATCTTGCGATCTATAAAAGATTTTACAGCCTTTATATCGCTATTGAAATGACTCATATAATCATTATCAACGGCAAATTGCGACAAATCAATGAGGTGGCCATTGATGCTGTCAACCTTCCACTTGGTATTTTTTTTTGAAAGATAAACATCAGCTTGGGCAACATTGGCAGCAAAACACGAAGGGTCAAGACAAACAACTTTGCCACCCTCAACATTGGTTATTTCACCCTGATATGGCGTGTGGTCGTGACCAAAAAGAATGATATCGAATCCCGGAACATTACGGGCAACATTGAGAGAGGCATCCTCTACATAGTAGGGAGTTTTTATTCCACCATCACGGCCTGAATGGAATAGCCCCACAATTAAGTCTGGACGCTCCTTATCCTTAACTGTTCTAACCCATTTAGAGGCCGCGGCTTCAAGGTTTTCAAACCTCAATCCGCTCCAAAGGTCCTTGCTTAGCCAATTTGGTATGGCCGGAGTTATCATGCCAATCACCGCTATTCTGACTCCATTCCTGTCGATTATGGCGTAAGGAGGAAAATATGGCTCGCCTGTTTCCGCATTAATTATATTGGCACCAAGCAGCGGGCACTTCAATTCCTTGGCCCATTTATCGTATACTTCGTGGCCTGTCTCCACATCGTGATTACCCATAGTCTCTGCATCGTAATCAAGATAATTGACAACTTTTGCCGCTATGTTCTGACTGCTTTTGGCTATGTAGTTATAATAATAGCACGATGGCTGCCCCTGGAGTATGTCACCATTGTCCAAAAGTACTACACAGCAGGCTTCCGAACTACGCAACTGGCGCAAATAAGTACTGAGTCTGGCCAACGATCCTTTTATAGGAGTCCGCTTTATGTCGTCAAACGGAAAGAAACGGCCATGTACATCGCTTGTCTCCACAATTGTTATGTGGACTGTTTGTGCCACAGCAGCGAAAGTGTTTAGAGATAATGCCATTATAAAGCAACAGATTTTCTTCATCGTATGGTTATTTTGAATGCAAAGTTAATCTAAAATTAAGAGACATACAAAAATATTGTTGTCTCTTTTCAATATACAATTAAGGTTGGCACATTATTTGTTTGTATTCTTTTAAGATAAAATAAGATTATAAAAGGAGTTTAGATTATGGCATTCATAGATTATTATAAGATTTTAGGAGTACCAAAAGATATACCTCAGGATGAAGTAAAGGCAGCCTACAGGAAACGTGCCAAACAGTTCCATCCAGACCTTCACCCTAACGATCCTAAGGCTAAGGCCAAGTTCCAGGCTTTGAATGAGGCTTACGATGTAATATCAGATCCTGAGAAACGCCGTAAGTATGACCAATATGGAGAGCACTGGCACGAGGCTGAACAGTTTGGAAATGCCAGCGGAGGTAGTGCCGGACAGGGTGGATTCCATTGGAGTACTGGCTCTTCAGGCTCGCCTTTTGAAGGCTTTGACTTCTCTGGCTTCAGCGATGGTGGCGGCTTCTCGAGCTTTTTCCAAGATCTTTTCGGAAACGAAAATGCAGGTCGAGGCAACCGATTCACAGGTAGTGGCTTTGGCTCAAGCCGCAGTCGCAGTGGATTAATGGAGGCCAAGGTCAACATTGACCTTAAAACTGCCATGCTCGGTGGAGAGATTATAATACAACTTTCATCGGGAAGCAAAATAAAGCTCAAGGTAAAGCCGTGCACTCAACAAGGAACCAAGGTTCGCTTGCGTGGTAAAGGTTACGACCGAGGTGATGGTACTTACGGTGATTTGATTATCACTTATAATGTAGTTCTGCCCACCAGCCTTACTGAACGGCAGAAAGAATTGATAAGTGAAGCCCTTTAAAAAATAATTATATAATCCGTACTTTCAACAAAGTTTATTTTATTATAGATAGGCGCGTTGAAAGTACGGATTTTTGTTATCAGATAAATTATTCGAGACTTTTTCTGTACCAGGTGTACAGTTTGTTTACACCTTCTTCTATCTCTACTTTGTGGTGCCAACCAAGTTTGTGGAGCTTGGTTACATCTATAAGTTTGCGTGGTGTGCCATTCGGCTTTGACTTATCCCAAGTTATTTCCCCCTTAAAGCCAACGGTATTGACTACCAATTGTGCCAAGGTCTTGATAGTAAGTTCTTTTCCTGTACCCACATTTATGTGACAGTTGCGTATCTCTCCAAGTGAAGGTATGGCTCCACCGCGTCCTTCAGAATTGTTTCGGTTAACCTCTCCATCAGTTTTTACGCCATAGAACACGCTAGAATACTTCTCTATACCTATAACATCCTTGAAGTCTACATTTAAAAGAATATGCACACTTGCATCAGCCATATCCTCACTCCACAGGAATTCGCGCAACGGACTGCCATCTCCCCAAAGCGTAACCTTATTATTCTCAATGCCGTAGTATTGCAATGTTTTCAGTATTCTACTAGTATCGCTGCTTCCATTCACATTTTCCGGTCCCACAAGCTCTTGCAATTTAGCAGAAGGATTTACGGGACGCTTATTCATATCAGTGCGAATAGCATCCCAGTTATCT
>CAZUWO010000143.1:0-7185 GCA_964623995.1 uncultured Prevotella sp.
CGCGCCTGTGGAAAAAGGCTTTGTACGATATAAAGTGGGTCCTGAGATGTTTTTATCTTCAGCCTATGATTCCGTCAGAATAGCAAATGGTGAGGCCGTTATACCAATGGGAACAATGACTGCTCCGGGTTTTCTGGCTTGTCAGTATGAGTTTAAAGCCGGTGGCAAACGATACAAGGATTTGGTGAAAGTGGCTTATGAGGCTGAGCAAATACGAACGTTCACGCCCATGCCAAAGGATTTTTTACGTTTCTGGAGTAAGGCTTTGGCTGAGGCGCGTAAGGTGGACTTGGAACCGGAATATTTTGATGTGCCCGATGCAACCAATGATAAGATGGAAACAAAGCTGGTGCGGCTGCGTGTAGGGAAGTCGAAATGGATTTACGGTTACCTTACTCGTCCACTCGATGGAAAGTGCCATCCTGTTGTGCTCACTCCTCCCGGAGCTGGCAGTGGAAAAATTACCCCCTCAGATTATTTCCCGAAAGAGGGTATGATATACTTGAAAATTGAAATTCATGGCAATGACCAGAGGTTGGACGATAAGACCTACGGGCAGATGGCACATGAAAAATGTGATGGCTATATGTGTAAGGGAATGGAATCGCGCGACACATATTATTATAAGGACGTGTACGTAGGGTGTGCCAGAGCCGTCGACTTCCTCTGTTCACTTGCCGACTGGGACGGGCAGAACGTGATAGTAACGGGTGGTTCTCAAGGAGGTGCGCTAACGCTAATTACGGCTGCTCTCAATGAGAAAGTGTCAATGTGTGCCGCATTCTATCCTGCTTTGTGCGACATGTTGGGGTTCCTTCATCACCGCGCAGGTGGCTGGCCAAGGTTATTTAATGGCTTGTCGACAGGCGGAAAGGACAAGGTTACACAGGCTGAAGCAGAGGCAGTGTTGCCATATTACGACGTAGTAAACTTCTGCCGGGTGCTGAAATGTCCCACTTTTGTAAGCTGGGGGTATAGCGATGATACATGTTCGCCCACCTCGGTGTGGTCGGCTTGGAATGAGATAACGGCTCCAAAACAGCGTGTCATTACTCCAACAAGCGGGCATTGGCGCTTTGCTGAGTCGCAAGCCAAGGCCCTTGCCTGGATGAAAAGCCATCTGAAGTAAGGCTAATGGTAGCGTGACGGAAATCAAGAACCGCCACTGTCTGCGACTAAAACTCAGGCTATAAAGGATAAAAACAAAGAGGCCGGCCATCGGGAAATATCCAGATGACCGGCCTTTTGTTGTTTAGTAAAGAGCCTTAGGGTATGTGGCTTGACAGCCTTCGGGTCTAAGGCTCTTTTGTGGATTACTATTTCACGATATACTTGCGGTCGTTAATAATGTAGATGCCACGTTTTAGGCTATTCAGACTCTTGGCGTTGAGCATCACAGCCTTGCCATCGGTGGTGTAGACATCGTAGGTTCCCTGTGCGTTGGCATTGATTTGGTCAATTCCGTTAACCACAGTCAGTGAAGCGTCGTTGGAGAAACTCGACTCGTTGACGTCGCCACTCTTCGACTGGTATACAACAGTAACGTTCCAGATGTGGCTTCCGTCGTCGGCCTTGTTGTCGGTATAGGCCAGCACATTGCCCTTGACAGACCCCACAAGCTCACCATCGCGGTAGATGTTGTAGGCTATCACGCTGTCGTTGGTGCCAAGCGAGGCCCTGTCGAAGTTGATGTCGTCGACTCCGAAGATGTAGCAGTTGCCTATTCCAGACTTGTGGTGGATGGCAAAATACTTGGCTCCGTCAGGTATTTCCACAGAGAACTGCTTCCAGTTGTCGCCTACGTCGTTGGCAACGTTGCCGTTTATCGAGTCGCTTTCAATCTTGACGAAGCTTGCAGTGTCGGTCTTGTCCACGGAATAGAGCACGTCGAACTTCTCATTATAGGCATACGAGCTTACCACTTGATTGGAAGCATAGAACGTAACAGTCTGTTTCTTGCCCGGAAGCAATGGCGAGATGAGCCAGTTGTCGGCTGCCACGTCGGCCGTGTGGTCGGTGGTTTCAGCATAGAGTGCTGCCGCATACTGGTCGCCGCTGTGAGCCTTCATGCCCTTGTTGGTCTCGGTAACCACGAAAGCGTCGGTGATTGCGTCCGGATTGAAGGCCTCGAAGGCAAACGGAGTGCCCTGGCCGGGGTATGAATAGCTGCGGAACAGAGGCAGAGCCAGGCCCTTGTCGCCGTCGAAGAGTGTCCAATCGCCAAACTCTTTGGCAAATGGCTCATACTCATCGAAATTCTCAGTAACGCTGATAACCTCAGGCTCGGTAGGCTTATTCCATGACAGGTTAACCCCATTGGCGCCGTTTGCCGCTGTCAGGTCGTTGACTTTGGTGTAGTCAGACGGTATAACAGTAATCTGCTTTGATTCAGTTGCGTTGTCGGTCTGGTCAAGGTCGTTGTCGTCCTCCACCTGGGCCTTAACGCTGAATTCCTTCTTGTTGACCGGCGCCTTAACGTTGAATTCCACATTTGCCGTCTCTATTGTGCCGAGAGAGTTGCTCACAGTAACCGTGTCGACAGGCTTGTTGTCGGCATAGAGCACCACGTTGTAATCCTTGGCGCTGTTGGAGCCGAAGTTCTGCACGGCCACTTCAACCTTGCCTTGCTTGCCTGCGCGAATGCTCTTGGGCGTTGTTATGGCCGCGGCTTTGAGGTTGTTGCTCAGCTGGTTGAATATGTTGATGTTGTCTATGCCAACAGTAACGTTGCTTCCAGAGGCAATACCTTGGAATTTCACTATCACATAGCGCTCAGAGGCGAAGCTGCTTAGGTCGACCGACTGCTTGCTCCATCCGCTGGCAAGGCTCGACAGGTTGTAGCTTGCCGCCTCAGTTTCGGTTCCATCTGGTTTGGCCACGAGCACCTTCAGGCTTGCCTGGTTGCCCGCTATGTTGTAAAGATAGAAGTAGAGCTTAGGATTGGTGCTGCCCTTGAGGCTTATCTTGGGCAGATTCATTGAAGTCTCGTCGCCCGAAGCTATGAGGTAGTTGAGCGTTCCGAGGTTGGTCTGCACCTGATATGGTGCCCACCATGCTCCGCCGCCATCGCCATCTTGTGTCAGTTCGCTCGAATAGTTCCATCCGGCAGCGTAAGTGTTCTCGTTGAACTGGTCGTTGCCTTCAGTCCAAACAAACTTGTTGTCGATGATTCCGTTCTTGAACGACTCCCGATACGGTATGCCCAGTGTTGGGCCCACCACGAGACTGGTTGTGATGGATTGCTCACTTGAGCCTTGGTCAGAGTTGGCCACGGCCGAAAGGTAGTAGAGTTCCTGCGTGGTGCTTGTCTCGTCGGTAACAGCTTTCTCCGGGTCATGGTCTATAATGGCCGAAGAAGCGCCCTTCTCGCTTGTTGTAACAAGGTCGCCAAGGCCATAAAGGCTGAAGGTGTAGAGCGAGACGCTTACAGAATCAGCGTTGACGTAGCCGTTGTTTTCGCCATTATAGCCTGTGGTATAAGGATTCCACTTGGCCAGGATGTTGCTGGTGTTGTCTGAAAGGACCACATTCTGCGGAGCCTTTGGAACGTCGGTGCCTATGTAAACCGTTGTAGTTCCAGCCCTGCCGGTCCTTACCACACCGTCGCTTCCATTCTTGTAGGCCACCACTTTGTAGGTGTGGAGTCCGCTTGTGGGTATCTCGGCGTCGCTGTAAGTTACGTTCTGTCCGGCGTTGTAGCCTTGCAGATGAGCTATTTGCTTGTCGTCGCGGTAGATGTTGAGGCTGTCCACGCGGTCGAGAGCCTGTCCG
Organism: uncultured Prevotella sp.; assembly: GCA_964623995.1. GTDB lineage: Bacteria > Bacteroidota > Bacteroidia > Bacteroidales > Bacteroidaceae > Prevotella. The sequence continues at coordinate 3,772 of CAZUWO010000143.1, forward strand.
TTGATGAGAGTTGTCGCAATGTTGAAGCTCACGGTGCCGGCGAGTTTGCCAGCGTCGGCAGGTGTAACCTTGAGCGAGGTTACCGAGTCAGGGCCGTCGGTGTAGGCACTGCGCACGATGTAAATGGTGTCCATGAAGAGGCTTCCCGACACACCTTCAGGTGTAATGTCGTGGAATCCTATCTGGTAGTCGCCGTCTTCGGCAGGCTTAACTTCGGTACTGACGTAAGAATAATCGGTTGGTGGAGTGAAAACCGGCATTATCACGTTGGTCATGGCACTTACAGACTGTGCAGTAAAGTCGCTGTCGGTGGCCGATTTCACCTCCATGGCCATGTTTCCACCACTAAAGGCGAGGCCCGAAGTGTGGAAATAGAGGGTGTAAATGTATTTGCTTTCCAGCTTGATGGGCGGAGTTACTATCCAGTCATCATTGGCGGTGCCGAATGTGTTTATACTCACGCCACGCAGGATGCGGGTCCATGTGTAGGCGTCGTTGTTGCTGTTGACAACAGTGAACAGGTTGAAGTCGCCGTTGCTGAAGTCGGTTCGCCAGTTGGTGCCATCCACAGCGTGGCCTATCACCAGTCCGTTGCCGGTCCAGACAACGCTGCTCTTGAGCGAGTCTACGCGGGCCTGAACTCCGTAAGTGTAGTATTTCATGTCGGCAGGGGGCACGTTGTCCACGTAGGATGTGCCTTTTACGCCGGTTGCTACGGTTACAGTATCGCCGGCAACGCGGTATATGTCGTAAACCAATTTGGCAGTATCAATCTGCGCACCATTGGTTCCAAGCTCCGGAGATGCTGTCCACGTGATGTTAACCTTTTGGTTGTCGGTCTCATCAAGGCTTGCTTGGAGGTTGGAAACGGCACGTGGCACGTCTGAACCTACCACGACTGTGAATCTGAGCCGAGGACTTGCGCCCTCACTGTTGCTTACAGTCAGTGCCAATCGGTGCAGTCCGTCGGCCTTGAGGGTAACCTCCTTGGTTACGTCGGCGCCGGCAGTGGCAGTGCCAGAGGCCACCAGTGAGTCGGCGGTGCTGGCGTAAGTCTCATCGTAGAGCTTGTAAATGAGTTCGCCCGAAAGATCCTTTGTGTTGTCGAAGGTCTTGGTCGGGGCCGTGAACTTAAGGTTTCCGGTGTGCTGATATATGTCGGTACGCTCCACCGACGCACTTTGCACCTTGGCCGGAGCGCTGTCAGGAGCGATGTCGGGAATGAGCATTCCCTGCGCACAGCGTCCACCCACGTCGCTGATTCGTGTGGCCCTGCCGTTGCTAAGGTTCACTGTGTAGAGTCCGCTTGCCTGGTTAGCGTCGACGGCAAGCCAGTAGAAGGTGTTGGTTCTTTGGTCTATCTCGCCCGTCTGGTAGTACACTTGCCTGCTGCGGTTCATGATTCTTAGACCAGTGCGGCCCACGAGAGTCTCCTCACCAGTGTTTTTGTCTATCCGGTACAGGTTTCCGTCCGATGCGATGCCATATAGCTTGTCGTCGCTTGTTATGCCAAGTGCGGCGTAGGCGTACTGGCTTGTGGCTATGGTGGTTATCTTGGGCAGTCCGCTTCCGCTGTAATCTACAGTGCCAAGCGTACGTTCCTGACCGTTGGCGGTAAGGAATTGTCCGTAGACTGTGCCGTCAGTAGCCTGTGCAGTCTCTGTGGCGGCGTAGCTGGAGTTGCGCACTCGCAGCTGGTTGGAGGTTAATTCCTTGGTCGTTGTATTATACTTCGTGATGGTAAGTGTCCTGTTGCTTGAGTTATAATAAGCGCCATAGATGATGCCATCCTTGTATTGCACGCCGTTGCGGAACATGGTGTTGTTGAAGTCGCCGTTGCTAAGAAGCGTAACAGTCGAAGGGTTGGTGGGAGTGAAGGAGTAGAGTCCCAGCACGTTGTCCACTGGATTAGAGTAGACAGTGGCCCAAATGTTGGAGCTGCCTGTGGCTTCAGCGCCCGCTTTCGCTGGTTTAAGTGATAATCCCCGCAGCGGTTTCCGTGCATTGGGAATGTTGGATTTCATCTGCGATTCGGCAGGGTCGACGAACTCTACAAAGTCCGCCGAAGTTCGATGCGATTTCTGCGCGGCGGCAATCTCACTGCCCGACAATATCCTTGTAGGGTGAGACGAAGCCAATTCTTTCGCCTTCGTGGACTGGGCTTTGGCCATTCCGGTGGAGAGAAATAGTGCTATTGCCGCAAAAGAAATGTTGAGTAATGCTTTCCTCATGCAAATAAATTTTTTTTTAATGTTACCTTTTCTTATTTCAATCTTTGTGTTTCCTGAATAATTGCTGTGGCTGTTTCTTCTTGATTTTATATCTTGGGTATCAATACAGCCTTATAAGATGCAAAATTATCAATAAAAAACAAGAATCGATAATAAAGTGGAGAAAATTTAACACAAATCATTCAGCATTGCAATGTTAGTTGTTTTTTTTAGCTGAAAGAGTAAGGATATTATGGCCTTAGCTTCTGTTTTTGTTTTCAATGATTGCTGGAGGCTATGTTGTGGCGATGACATGGCATTACTGATGAAAAACTGAAATAATAAGGACGCTAATTGAACGGATAAAAATGTGATGAAGTCGTCAAAAAGCAGTAACTTTGCACCCGAAAAGATAAAAGGATTGTCAGATAATGGAATTTCATAAGATTGATGATGCTGAGGCAATAAGGGAAGTTGACCTGAACCGACGTATAGAATTGTTGCTCAGAACGGGGCAACTGCTCGTTGATAGCTCTGCTGATACGGCCCGAGTGCTACGTAACATGTACCGTACAGCAGCCTATTTGGGGCTGCCTGAGGACAAAGTGAACATCTATGTTGGCTTTGAGATGCTCATGGTTAACTTCGCCGGCGAGCGCGGATCATACACTCGATACCGCCGTTGCATGAAACACGGTGTCGATTTCGCCCGTATCTCGGCCGTGAGTAAGCTCTCTTGGAGGGCCATAAAGGAGGATATGAGCCTTGATAGGTTCGAACAGGAACTCGACAACATAGAAAACAAACGGCCAAACTATACCCATTGGCAGGTGGCCATACTGGGAGGACTGGCCTGTGGAGGCTTTTGTATTCAGTTTGGCTGCGACTGGACGGCCTTCTTTTACTGCTCTCTGGCCGCGATTCTTGGCTTCAGGCTGCGCATGTGGCTAAATGGTAGGGGCTACAACACCTATATGAACATAGGCATAGCGGCACTTGTGAGCACCATTATAGCATGGCTCACCACCTTCCTTTCGCTAAAACCGGAAATAGCACAGGCTATTCCGTCGTTCATGGTGTCACAAACGCCTTGGCATCCGCTCATGGCTTGCGCTCTGTATATAGTGCCAGGAGTGCCTATTATAAACTTTGTTCACGACATGCTCAATGGTTACATCACCACGGGCATTACCCGTGGCGTGAG
>CAZUWO010000144.1:0-7162 GCA_964623995.1 uncultured Prevotella sp.
ATTTACCGTACTGTCGGTCACGGGTAGTGCCGGCTGTGTCGCTTACTATGGCCCGACGACTCTGCGTCAGCCTGTTGAAAAGTGTGGATTTGCCCACATTTGGGCGCCCCACGATTGCTACTAAATTAGCCATTGTTGTTTGATTACTGAAGTTTAACATTCTTCGGCCCTCTCATCCCGCCGGACGGAGAGTATGCTCTGCATACAGTTAGAGCCAATATTCTATTTTTTAATTACTAATTACGAATTACAAATTACGAATTTACAATTACAAGTTGCTAATTTTGAATTACCAATTAAGAATTACGAATTAAGCCGAAGAGCCGGAAGCCCATAATTCCGAATTCCTAACTCAAAATTCCAAATTAGTAATTCGCAACTCGTAATTATCACTCATTCCCCGGGTCGTAGCCAAAGTTTCGCAACTCGCGCTTGTTGTTACGCCAGTCCTTATCCACCTTTACAAAGGTCTCAAGGTATACGTGCTTGCCAAAGAAGCGTTCCAAGCTCTTGCGGGCCTCGGTGGAAACTTTCTTCAGTGCCAAGCCTTGGTGACCTATTATTATGCCCTTCTGGCTGTCACGTTCCACGTATATCACGGCGTTTATGTGTATTTGCTTGTCGTCTTCCTTAAACCGCTCCACCACGACCTCCACTGAATAGGGTATCTCCTTATCATAGTAGCGCAGTATTTTCTCTCGTATTATCTCCGAAACAAAGAACTTAGCCGGCTTGTCAGTAAGCTGATCCTTGTCAAAATAGGCCGGACTCTCAGGCAGCAGTTCCTTTATACGCTTCAGCAAAGCCTGTATCCCAAACTTGTTCTGGGCCGAGATGGGCAGTATTTCAGCGTTAGGCAGCAGCCGGTGCCACTCTTCCACTATGCCAACGAGCTTGTTTTGGTCGGTAAGGTCTATCTTGTTCACGAGCAGTATCACCGGAATGGTCATCCTTGCCACCTTATCCACAAAGTCCTTGTTGCGCTCCGGATTGTCGTGAATGTCGGTAACGTATAGCAGCACGTCAGCATCCTGCAACGCCGATTCCGAGAATGCAAGCATCATCTCCTGCATCTTGTAGTTTGGTTTCAGCACTCCGGGAGTGTCCGAGAACACAATCTGGCAGTCGGGCTCATTCAGTATGCCCATTATTCTGTGCCGTGTGGTTTGCGCCTTAAATGTCGCTATGCTTATCTTTTCACCCACAAGTTGGTTCATCAGCGTCGATTTGCCAACGTTGGGGTTGCCTACTATGTTTACAAAGCCTGCTTTATACATTTACTGTTGGGGGTTATTGTCTTTTTCGGGTTACGAAGTCTACGGGCCATTACAGCCTTAAAGAAAGAAAAAAGCGCATCGGTCCTCATTGCAAGAGAGATGCGCTTCTTATTTCGTATTGGCCTTCACCACTCATTTCTTGTCAGCAACAGCATTACCGTCATAGGCCCATCTGTAATAAGAAGCCCCATGAACGAATCCGGCTCCGAATGCCGTGAATATTATGTTGTCGCCTTTCTTGAGCTTGGCCTCATTGTCCCAGATGGCCAGAGGTATTGTGGCCGCGCTGGTGTTGCCGTAATGATCGATGTTGATAAGCACCTTGTCGAGTGGTATGTCGGCCCGCTTGGCCACGGCTTCTATTATGCGCCGGTTGGCCTCATGGGGTATAACCCACTGCACGTCGTCAGCTTTCAGGTTGTTCATCTCCAGTATCTTCACCACGTCGTCGCTCATATCGGTAACGGCATAGCGGAACACTGTGCGCCCTTCCTGATACAGGTAGTGCAGCTTATGGTCGACGGTGAATCGTGAAGGTGGGCAAACAGAGCCGCCGGCCTTCATGTGCAGGAACGGAAGTCCCTTGCCATCTGTGCGCAGATAAGAGTTCACCACGCCTATGTTCTGCTCCGTCGTGGCCTCAACAAGCACTGCTCCGGCACCGTCTCCGAAGAGAACGCATGTCGCACGGTCGGTATAGTCAACCAGAGACGACATCTTATCGGCTCCGATTACTATTATTTTCTTGTATCGGCCGCTCTGAATCATCGACGCTGCCACGTCAAGCGTGTACAGGAATCCGCAACATGCAGCCTCAAAGTCAAAGGCAAAGGCGTTCTTCAACCCCAGTTTGCCCAGCACTATGCTTGCCGTCGAGGGAAACTTGTAGTCAGGTGTGGTGGTGGTAACAATCAGTGCGTCAATGCTATCCGGGTCTACGCCCGTCTTCTCTATCAGCTGTTTGGCGGCCTTACGGGCCATATAGCTCGTGCCAAGGCCCTCTTCGGTCAGTATTCGGCGCTCTTTTATGCCTACGCGCGTGGTAATCCACTCGTCGCTGGTGTCAACCATACGCGACAATTCCTCATTGTTGAGGACGTAATCAGGCACGTATCCACCAACACCTGTGATTATCGCGTTGATTTTTTCCATTACTCAGCAGCCTCTTTCACCACGGCAAGCTTGCCACGATAGTATCCGCAAGTGGGGCACACAGTGTGATAAACGTAATATGCACCGCAATTAGGGCATACTGCAAGTGTTGGAACTACTGCCTTGTCGTGAGTTCTTCTCTTAAGTGTACGAGTCTTTGACTGTCTTCTTTTAGGATGTGCCATTTCTGTTTGTTAATTTTTTAATTTATTCAATTATCTTTCTTCAGTTTGGAGAGAGCTGCCCATCGCGGGTCCGTATGGCCGTCACCTTCCACTCCACTTCGGATGGATGAATGCTGCTCGAGCACTCTTATCATGGCAGGGTCGCACTTTCCAGGTTCGTGCACGTGCCTGACAGGAATGGCAAGGGCTATGAACTCATATATGATCCATGCCACGTCGAGTATTCCTTCGTCCTCGTCCACGGTCATGAAGTCATCATCTTCCGAGTTGCTTTCTCCCAGCTTGGCGTCTATTCTGTCATCGGCCGTTATCTCAAGGTCCATGTCGCCAAGGCAGCGGTCGCAGCTAACCACGACTGTTCCCGCAGTATGGAAACGCAAGGTAAACAGCTTTCCTGTCCTGCTTATCTCCACATCCACGTGCACTTTGCCTTTACTCAGCTCCGTTGCCTCTACCGCGGCGAAGTAGTCATCGCCCAAGTCGAAGCTCCTTGTGCTGATTCCGTCAGGCAAACCTTTCAGGTCGATCTTGAATATGTCCAAGTCCATTTGGGTTGCAAAGTTACTAATATTTCCCGATATAATTAAAATTAATTGCCAAAAAATTGTTATACCGCAAGAAATCAACGGTTTGCACCGTGGTTTTCGGCTTTCAGCTCGATGCAGAAGGTGGTGCCTTTGCCCACGGTGGAGCTTTCCACGTAGATGCGTCCGTGGTGGTATTCTTCCACAATCCGCTTGGCCAGGCTCAGCCCAAGGCCCCATCCGCGCTTCTTTGTGGTAAAGCCGGGGCGGAACACATTATTTATATCTTTCTTGCGTATGCCCTTTCCGGTGTCCGACACGCGCAAGTACACCTTGTTCTGTCCTTCCGTCAGCGTTATGGTTATAGTGCCGGCCACGCCGCCCATGGCGTCAACGGCATTTTTGCAGAGGTTTTCCACCACCCACTCAAAGAGGCTTCCATTAAGCATAACCCTCACATCGTGGTCGGGCAGGTGGCGTATTATCTTCACTTTCTTTGATGTCCGCCGGTCAATGTAGTCCACAACGTGATCCACAACGTCTATAAGACTCGTCTCTACAGGTTCCGGTATCGAGCCTATCTTCGAGAACCGGTCGGCAATGAGCTGCAACCGCTTCACGTCCTTGTCCATTTCGGGTATCAGTGTATCGTCGGGATAAGTCTCCTTCAGCATCTCCACCCATGCCATTAGTGATGAAATAGGGGTTCCTAACTGGTGAGCGGTCTCCTTACTCAGTCCCACCCACACTTTGTTCTGTTCAGCCCGCTTTGAGGTAAGCAGGGCAAAGATGGCTATTACCACAAATAGCATAACCACTCCAAGCTGCACAAATGGATACCATTGCAGCCTTTGCAGCATCACCGACTCGCCATAGCACACGTATATGTAGTCCTTGCCGCTATCGTCCATACCTATCTTTATCGCCTTACCGCTCTCCAGCATCTGCCGTCCCTGCCGTTCAGCGTCGGTAAGGCTGTCGGTATAGTTGTCGCCGGCCACCTTAAGATTGCGGAATAGCTGTGCCTTGCCCTTAGAGTCGAGCACCACCACTGGTATTGTATGGTTCTCATTCATCACCCGCAGCACCAGGTTCAGGTCGGTATTCTCGTCTGCCATGTTCAGACTGCGCATGGCTTCGGCCCACACTTCCATCCTGCTGCGCTCCTCTGCCTCCAGGTCACGGGTGAGATAGTGCGACACCACGAGTGAGGCCACGGCTATAATCACCGCTGCCACTACCAGCAATATCTTCACTTGTCTTATCCTGTCTGTCCACTGCATACCAATACAATAACGCCCCATTCCCGCTTTTATTGCCCCGAGGCCGCAATGTCCAAGCCCTCAGTTCATTCTTCCCTTTTTCCGTCTGGGCCATCGTGTCCGGCAGTCTCATCACCGCACTCCCCCCGTCTCATCCCACTAACCATGCAAAACAAAACGTTTCACGTCCCGAAAGTACCGCAAAACGCCTTCTAAAACACCCCATCCCCAATGGTCCATCAATTGATGTCCTTTAGCGCAACAATTGAGGGCCATTCGTACAACAATTGATGCCCTTTAGCGCATCAATTGAAGTACGTTAGCAATTCTTATGCAATCCGTTGATGCCAGAGCATCATCTCACATCACAGATGAGGTGAGTCGGCACTCCGATAGATGCAGGAGCCATTGATGCCAGAGGCATCACCGCTCAATAACCGCGGGTCGAAGATCTGCGGAACCACATGCCTCGCCCTCCCGAACCGACTCCGGAGGAGTCGCCCATCTGCGGAAAGGAGCTCTCCATAACGGCAGCTGTAAAGAAGAAAAACCTTATGACTAAATGCTGTGCAAGACGTCGATGAGGTCTAAATCACCCTTTATCGACATGGACTTGCGCAACCTGTACCGACTCATGTTTACCGAACGCAGCTGGTTACCGGTGAGAATACAAATTTCTCGGGTGGAAAGTCCATACCAAAGATAAAGAGCCATTTGCTTGTCAGTCTCTGTCAGGCTGGGGTATAGCTTGACAAGACGCTCAAGAAACTGCTTGCTCCGCTCTTGCTCGTTCTGAGTGTATTCAGACTTTGTGGGTGAAAGTCTGTTAGATTGGATAAGACGAGAGAGGCTGCGGAGCTTGGTTTCGTTATCGGAATCGAAGCCTTTGATTTGCTTTACAAGGTTGTTGAGCTTGGAAAGCAGCACGTTCTGGTTGTTGTAGAATAGTAACAGGTAGCCGATGGTCTTTTCCATTCCGTTTATTTTCTTGGTCAGGACTTTCTGATATGATTTGAAGCCGGTTTCTGACCTGACGCGCTGCCTGCGGAAATAAAAGGCAAGAACCACAAAAAAGAAGGCTATGGCAGCCGTGACGCCAAAGGCTATGAGGAAGAATGGGGATACAAGCTCGTCGCTGTCCTTGAGTTCGAAGGAGCCGTCTTTCTTCTTCGACACGTGGTTTTCGCACCAGCTGACTATGCTGTTCATGGTTTCGCTCTGCTGTGCTATCCATATCTTGTTCTTTGTTATGGCATGCTGCAATATGCGGCCATACATTTTATAATAGTAACTGGCAAGTTCGAAGTTCTGACGGGCACTGTATATGTCGCCGATAAGCTTTACCACGTCTGAGGAATCAATGGAATAGCTCCCCTTTGCCAGTCCTTCGAGCGAGATGTCGGCCTCTTTGAGGGCCTGATCGTATTGCTGTCCGTCGAGGTAAGCCTTGGAAAGATGGTAATGGCTGTAAGGAATCAGCTCGGGCAAATTGTGCTTCTGCTCAGCGTACAGGGAGCCTTTGAGAAGCCGTATGCGCTCGTCTACATTGTCTAATAGTGGTGACATGTCGCAAATGATGGTGGAATACCAGGACCAATCCCTGAGTTGGAAAGCCATTTTGTTTGATCTGCGGAAGCATTCGAGGGCCTTGGCGGGCTGGTTGAGGTGATAGTAGTATACGCCCATGTTTCTTATGGTAACCATAAACCGGTCTCTGTCGCCGTTTTTCTTGTAATAGGCAGAAAGCTTGTTGAGTACCTGCCCGGCCTTGGCATATTCTTCGGCCTTAAGATAGCAGTGACCCATGTCGGACAAGATGCTGTAGTAGCGTACGGAATCGGTAGGTGCGGTGTAGGATAAAGATTTTTCAAGGACTTGCTGGGCCATCTCGAGCTGCCTGTTATGGATGAGCATCCACGCATAATGCTGAAGGGCGAACGAGCAGTAGCTAGCCATCTGGTCCTTGTAGGGCTTGGTGTGAGCCAAGATATCTAAGGCGCCGACATAATTGAAGCACTCTCCGTCGCTTATTACGTCTTTGGTGAGAAGGTGTTCAGCCTCCTTTGGCGTCATCTTACGGATACTATCCGCAACCGAAGCACAAAATACGTTTCCAGAAAATAACAGGAAACTAAACACGATAAGATATCTGAAAGCAATTGAAAACCTTTTTTTCATTTCATGACTTTTATACAACAAAATTAGCGATTTCCTGTCAATTATAAAAGAATAGGTAAAAAATAATTGCTCAAAAGTGGAAATCCGCAACAAAAACGCCCCATAAAAGCAGTGAAAGCAACAATATCATCCGCTAAAATGCCAGCTTTTCACAGCCGATAGCGCCATCTTATAGGCGCACCATGCAAGGCAGTGCTCTTTGAATACATACCATTTTATAAGATGTAATGCTTCAGTGTAAGCACATCAAGCAAAGCTGCGAACCGTGAAGCCATACTTTTTGCACGCACAATAATGTCTCCGTGCAAACACATCATGCAGAACACCACACTTAATGCCATACTTTTCAGCATTCCAAAGCGTTCCATCAAAGCGCATTAAGCAAGATGCGCCCCATTGATGTCATATACATAACCGCATTATAACTGAGTGGGCCCGTACCATCAGAGCCTTTGAGTACGGAGGACGTCCATATTTCTCCCCCGCCATTCCAATGAGGCCCATTGATGCCAGCGGCATCACCGTCCGGTAACCGCGGGTCGTCAGACCTGCGGAACGACACCCGCAGCCCCTCACTACGACTC
>CAZUWO010000145.1:0-7052 GCA_964623995.1 uncultured Prevotella sp.
GAGGACTCACCGCTGTGCTAACCCCGTCTCATCATGCGAAGCATGTGAGGCGGGGCTTACCGTCATGCGGAAGCCACCGACCCAGGCAGGGTCGCCGCTGGGTTCCTCCCGTGGAGGTAGCGGTATCAGCCCACAGAGGAGACTATTTCAGCGGCGACCCTGCCTGGGTCGAGGAGGCGGTAACGACCTTCATACCCCACGTCAGCCCTGCGTGCATGACGTGGGGTTACTACAGCGGTGAGCCCGCTGGGCTCACTCCTCAGCACAGATGGAGCGTCACGGCACCGCCACCAGAGCGAGACACCGACGAGGATGTTGGGCGACTCCTCCGGAGTCGGGATGGGAGGGAGCTTCCGAATCCTCGGGTCGGGACGACCCGAGGTTACTATACGGTGATGTCTCCGACATCAATCATGCAGTCGACGAGACAGTACTGCACCTCTATACAGCTCACTCCGCAGCACGGAGGGAGCGTCACGGCACCGCCATAGATACGAGAGCCATTGATGTCGGAGACATCACCGTATAGTAACCCACGGTCGTCCCCGACCGTGGGTATATGCATCCGCCCGAAGTATCGACTCCGGAGGAGTCGCCCATCCGCCACATAGCTGCCGCCACCAGAGCCACTGAGTCCGGAGGACTCACCGCTGTGCTAACCCCGTCTCATCATGCGAAGCATGTGAGGCGGGGCTTACCGTCATGCGGAAGCCACCGACCCAGGCAGGGTCGCCGCTGGGTTCCTCCCGTGGAGGTAGCGGTATCAGCCCACAGAGGAGACTATTTCAGCGGCGACCCTGCCTGGGTCGAGGAGGCGGTAACGACCTTCATACCCCACGTCAGCCCTGCGTGCATGACGTGGGGTTACTACAGCGGTGAGCCCGCTAGGCTCACTCCTCAGCACAGATGGAGCGTCACGGCACAGCCATAGATACGAGAGCCATTGATGCCAGCGGCATCACCGCTCAATAACCGCGGGTCGAAGACCTGCGGAACTGCCTGCCATGCCCCCACGGATCGACTCTGGAGGAGTCGCCCATCCGCATCATCCGCACCACAGTCAGAGAGCGACACCGACGTGGCTGCTGGGCGATTCCGCTGGAGTTGGGGTGGGGACGGGAGATGAAGTCACTTGTGCCACAAAACAATAAGGCTTCGCCGGAGATGGGCGAAGCCTTATATGGTGAGAGAAAAAGATGATAAGAAGGGACTACTGAAGCTCGGAATAGACCTTGAACTCCTCATTGTCGCCCGTCTCGAGACGGTTTATCTCTTCGGCGGTGACGATGTTGAAGTCGCCCACCACATTATTCTTCATGGCCGAAGCGGCAAGTGAGAAGTCGAGACAACGCTGGTTGTCGTCGCCCCAATGGCTGTAAGCATGAAGATAGGCAGCAATAAACGCGTCGCCAACGCCCATGGGGTCGATGACGGGATCGATGTCATAGATGCGTGTATGATACAGTTTGCCCTCGGCATATATGAACCCTGTGAGCGTGTGGTGGTTGCTGCTAATCTGGTTTCGGGCCGCCATTACAATCTTCTTAGCCTTAGGATACATGCGCGAAATTTCATGCATGTAGGCCTCATTGGCCTTTACGTCTATCTCGTAGTTCTCGTCGGTGGCCTTGAAAGGTACCCTCGGCATGCCCGAGATAATCTCAAACTCGCCCTGATCGCCAAACAATATGTCGGCATGCTTGCATAGTTCTGGCAGCACGTCCTCGCCCCTTACGCCGTACTTCCACAGGTTTTTGCGGTAGTTGATGTCGAAAGAGACAAGCACTCCCATCTCCTCGGCCCGTCGCATGCCGTTGAACGTGGTCCAGAAAGCGCTGTGGCTCACGGCCGTAGAGATGCCGCTGGTGTGGAAGATGTGGGCATTGTGGAGAATGCTGTGCCAGTCTATCATTTTAGGTTCAATGGAATAGAAGGCCGAGTTCTGCCTGTCGTAGATGATGAGAGAGTTGCGCATGGCCGCAGCTTCCTCGAAGAAGTAGGAGCCGAGTCGCTCTCCGCCGTGCACGACATGGTCGGTCGACACGTTGTATTCGTTGAGTTTCATGCATGCAGCCTTTCCGATGGGGTTGTCGGGCACACGGGTTATGTATTCAACATCGTCGCCAAGAGTGGCGAGCGACACTGACACGTTGGCTTCAGAACCGCCGTAGTTCTCGTTGTAGACACTGCCTTGAAAGAGCCGGCGGTGTCCGGGCTTGGACAAACGGAGCAGTATTTCGCCGAACGTAACAATTTTACCTTCCATAGTTCTAATGAGTTTTTAGGTGTTGTTGTGTGTTGACTTGATAGTATTGCCGATGATTCGACAGTGCAAAAATAAATAAAAAAGGCGGAACAATGTTCCGCCTGTTGTATAAAGTTACTTAAAGATACGTCCTAAAAATCCATTTTTTATGTTTTAAAGGAAATTTTCTACTTACTAATGTGGCCAATCATTGCTTTCGGAGCAAAAGGCTACGGCCGTTGGCTTAAGCGAAAATAACCTGCCGATGGAGTTGTTGGGACGCTCTGGAAAGTGTTACTTCTTGAGTCCCTCAACAAGGTCGCGGGTGTCGCGTGCTATGACAATCTCCTCGTCGGTAGGCACAACCCAAACGTCGACCTTAGAGTCGGGAGTAGAAATCTTAGTCTCAGTGCCGTGCACTTTGTTGTTGAGCTCCTTGTCGAGTTTCACACCCAGGTAGTCGAGACCGTCGGTAGCACCCTCACGCATGCTTGCCTGGTTCTCGCCGACTCCGGCAGTGAACACGATGACATCGACGCCATTGAGCACAGCAGCGTAAGAACCGATGTACTTCTTTATGCGATAGTTGTACATGGTAAGGGCCAGCTGAGCCATCTTATTGCCGTCTTTGGCAGCCTGTTCCACGTCGCGCATGTCGGAAGACACGCCCGAGATGCCGAGCACACCACTCTGCTTGTTAAGATAGTCGGCCATTTCCTGAGGCTGAAGGTTCAGCTTCTCCATGATGTAGGTAACAGCCGAGGGATCGATATCGCCCGAACGGGAACCCATCATGACACCGGCCAGCGGCGTGAGTCCCATGGAAGTGTCGACCACCTTGCCGTCCTTGATGGCAGCAACCGAAGCACCGTTGCCTATATGGCAAGTGATTATCTTAAGGTCCTTGATGTCCTTGCCCTCGAGTTCGGCCACACGGTGGCTCACATAGCGGTGGCTCGTGCCGTGGAAGCCGTAGCGGCGCACGTGGTATTTGGTGTAAATCTCGTAAGGAACGGCATAGAGGTAAGCGTAATCGGGCATGGTGCTATGGAAGGCATTGTCGAAAACGGTTACCTGAGGCGTGTTAGGCATGAGCTCGTCGACGGCACGAATGCCGGCCAAATGGCCCTTGTTGTGAACCGGAGCAAGGTCGATGAGGCTCTCGATGCCCTTCTCTACATCCTTGGTAACGATGCAACTCTTGTTGAAAAGGTCGCCACCCTGCACTATACGATGGCCTACAGCGTCGATTTCGTCAAGGCTCTTGATGGCTCCTGTAGCCGGATCCATGAGCTCTTCGAAAACGAGCTGCACACCCTCCTTGTGGGTAGGCAGGTCGCGCATAATCTTTTTCTTGGAGCCATCCTTCAGCTTCACGCTGATAAAGGCATTGTCAATACCTATTCTCTCTACGCCACCCTGTGCCAAAACGGACTCATCGTCCATGTTGTACAGCTTGTATTTGATGGAACTGCTACCGCAGTTTAATACCAATATTTTCATTAATTCAATGTTGAATGTTAAATGTTAAATGTTGAATTGATTTTAATGATCAATGTTGAGTGTTGAATTTTTTAATGTTTAAATTCTTTCCGTTTTGTAATCGAGCGCTTCAGGCTTACCTATTGTACAGGCTTGTCTTTGCCCTCGGATTCATTCTTCCGGGCAGTCATTGTAATAGAGGTGAGCAATTTTCTCAATTCTTCTGCGTCATGGAAAATGGACAGGTATTGCTTTTCAACAATTTCTTGTGTCCTATACAGCAAAGTTATCCAATAAATTGTTTCTCTGCTTTCTTTCAGGGCAATGTAGGTCTTGGCTATAAAATCCCTTTTGCTTATCGCGGCCTGCGCCTCTGCCATGTTGGCTCCTATGCTTGTGCCGGAGCGAAACAGTTGATTTGATATATTGAACTCATTTTTCTCTTCTCTAAGGAACTTGCAAAGATTTACAATTCTAACTGCAAAGTTCATGCACTTGTCCTCAATTATTTGTCCGAATTCACTCATTATAAATTATTGCATTAGAAAAATTCAACATTCAACACTCATAATTCGTAATTATTTTTTAGCGTCTTGGGCTTGGCATGAAGTTATGGCAACCATGTAATAGATGTCGTCGACAGAGCAGCCACGGCTGAGATCGTTGACAGGACGGGCGATACCTTGAAGAATTGGGCCTATGGCGATGGCACCGCCAAGGCGCTGCACGAGCTTGTAACCAATGTTGCCAACCTCGAGATTAGGTGCTATGAGCACGTTGGCATGGCCTGCTATGGCACTGCCCGGAGCCTTTCTCTCGCCTACAGATGGCACAAGAGCGGCATCGGCCTGCAACTCTCCGTCTACTTTCAGGTCGGGATACTTCTCGTGAGCAATCTTAGTGGCGTCGATAACCTTATCAATGATGTAAACACTCTTGCCGGTTGCCTTGTCCTTAGCATCCTTAGCAGAACCCTTTGTTGAGAAACTCAGCATGGCAACGCGCGGATCGTCGAATCCGGCAACGCTGTGAGCGGTCTGTGCCGTGGTGTATGCTATCTGTGCAAGCTGGTCGGCCGTGGGGTTAGGAGTTACGGCAACGTCGCCGAGAACCACTACGCCGTTCTCGCCAAACTCCTTCTGATTGGTGATGAGAAGCATGGCACCGCTGACGCAAGTGATGCCCGGGGCACACTTGATAATCTGCAATGCAGGGCGAAGAGTGTCGCCGGTAGTACTCAGAGCACCGCTAATCTGACCGTCGGCATCGCCTGTCTTTATTATCATGCAGCCCAAATATAGGTTGTTGGTGGTGACAAGCTCGCGAGCTTGCTCTATTGTCATGCCCTTCTTCTTGCGAAGCTCGGCCAGCAACTCGGCATACTCCTCGGTCTTGGGATTGTTTTGCGGGTCCACTATGCGGGCTTTGCCGATGTTCTTCAGTCCCCACTCGGCAGCGAGCTTGTTGATATTGTCGGGATTGCCAATAAGAATGATGTTGGCAAGATCGTCTGCCAGAACCTTGTCGGCAGCTCTTAGAGTGCGCTCCTCTTCAGCCTCGGGGAGCACGATGCGCTGCTTGTCGGCTTTGGCACGCGCGCAAATCTGCTGTAATAAATCCATTGTGTATTGTTTGTTTTATTGATAATAGTTCGCCTTTTTAACGTGATTGCAAAGTTATATAAAAGAAACGACAACCACAAGCAACGCTGTGGCTTTTAATACTTTATTAAGATTAGGCCTCAGGCGTTCATCTCCTTTGTCAGTATGCTTTCGAGTTCCTCTGCCGAGAGACGCAAACGGAAGTCGCCTTTTATGGCCACGCTGATGCGTCCGGTCTCCTCACTCACCACGATGGCAATGGCATCGCTCTCCTGTGATATGCCCATGGCGGCGCGGTGGCGCAGTCCCAACTCCTTGGGAATGTCCTGTTTGTGGCTCACAGGCAGTATGCAGCCTGCGGCCTTGATGCGCTTTTTGGATATGACCATTGCCCCATCGTGGAGCGGAGAGTTCTTGAAGAAAATGTTTTCTATGAGCTGCTGGTTGATTCTGGCGTCGATATAGGCACCGGAATCAACAATATCGTCGAGAATAATGCCACGTTCTATCACGATAAGAGCCCCGACGCGGCCCTTGCTCATGCTCATACAAGCCATTACTATAGGCATTATTTCCTCCTTGTCGGCCTCGTCGGTGTTCTTGGAAGAGAACAACCGGGCTATGAACTTCATCTTACGGTGGGCTCCGAGAGTATAGAGAAAATGGCGTATCTCCTCTTGAAACAGTATGATAAGGCCTATAACGCCCACAGAAACGAGCTTGTCGAGAATGCTTCCAAGCAGCTTCATCTCGAGAATCTTGCTCACGAAGAGCCAGATTACGACAAAAACGATGATGCCGATAAAGACATTGAGCGACCGCGACTCCTTCATAAGCCGGTAAGCATAGAATAGAAGCAGCGCGACAAGAAATATATCAATGAAGTCCTTTATGCCAAATTCGAAGAACATGGTGTTTATCTGTTGTGTAAAGCCTTGTGTATTTTCACTGCCTCAACGGCTTCTTTGACGTCGTGGACCCGTAGAATCTTGGCCCCCCTCTCAAGCGCTATGGTGTTGAGTATGGTGGTTCCGTTGAGTGAAGTGGTGGGATCGCCTCCGAGAAGCTTGAATATCATGGATTTGCGGGATATGCCAGTGAGCACAGGAAGTCCGAAAACCGACAGCTTGTCCTGCCCGTTCAGAATGTCATAGTTCTGCTGTAGGGTCTTGCCAAAGCCGTAACCCGGGTCGAGTATTATGTCCTTGGCTCCGTAATCGCGCAACTCCTGCACCTCGGCGGCAAAGTTCTTGAGCATGGTTTTCATGTCAGACTGAACCGACATGAGTATATACGGACAGCCAAGCTGGCCCACCAACCGGAACATATTGCCCCTTTCGTGGATGGGAGTATCAACAATGCCGGTCTTTCCGCCCTCACTCACGTCGTTGATGATATCTGCCCCCCAGTCCTCTATGCACTTACGGGCCACAATGGGGCGGTAAGTGTCAACCGAAACGGCCACATCGGGCTGCTGGCCTCGCACCACCGAAAGGGCGAACTTGAGTCTTCGGCTCTCCTCTTCCTCGCTCACCTCGAAGGCACCGGGGCGGGTAGAGAAAGCGCCAACGTCGATAATGGTGCCACCTTGAGCCACAATTTCGTTGGCTCGGGCTGCAATCTCCTCCTCGGTCTGCTTGCGGCTGCCGCTGTAGAAGCTGTCTGGCGTGCAGTTTAGTATGCCCATCACCTGCGGTTCATGCAAAGACATGAGCCGCCCGCGT
>CAZUWO010000146.1:0-6997 GCA_964623995.1 uncultured Prevotella sp.
ACCGACAGATAGCCGACGAGCGTGCAGAGTTGCTTGAAACTATACGCGAAATCGTAAGCCAGGAGATTGATGCGAAGCTGCAAAAGGAAATGGACAAGATGATGGTAAAAATGTCAAAGCGCAATAACAATATTAAAACTTATGAGGAAAATCAGAACAACGGAATAGCCAATAAGTAAAAATTTATTTTTTTAAAAACTCATGCGACTTTCGCATATAGCAACTCTTGCTCTTTGATAATTACTTAAAAAAGAATCGTGAAAAACGGATTCAGCTCATAATAATAATAAGAAAAATTGCTAAAATAAGAGCCTTTATCTTGGCTGTTCGGCTGATTTTCAGTAACTTTGCCCCGATTTTTATATTTGATGTAGGTCAAAACAATAAAGTTTTTAGATTTTTAATGAACGTAATTACAAAAACAGTTCAATTGCCAGATGGACGTTCCATCTCAATTGAGACCGGAAAGGTGGCCAAGCAAGCCGATGGTTCAGCAGTGCTGAGACTCGGAAACACAGTTCTTCTTGCCACCGTTTGTGCAGCCAAAGAGGCAGTTCCGGGAACAGATTTCATGCCTTTGCAAGTTGATTACCGCGAGCAGTACGCCGCAGCCGGCCGTTTTCCGGGCGGATTTACCAAGCGTGAAGGCAAAGCTAACGACAGTGAGATACTAACCTCACGCCTTGTTGACCGCGTGTTGCGGCCACTATTCCCCAGCGATTTCCACACTGAGGTGTATGTAAACGTGATTCTTTTCTCGGCCGATGGTGTCGATCAGCCCGATGCTCTTGCAGGTTTCGCAGCTTCAGCAGCCTTGGCCGCCAGCGATATTCCTATAGAATGCCCCATCAGTGAGGTGCGAGTAGCCCGCATTGATGGCCAATACGTCGTTGATCCCACATTTGAGCAGATGAAGAATGCCGACATGGACATCATGGTTGGTGCCACAAAGGACAACATTATGATGGTGGAAGGCGAGATGAACGAGGTTAGCGAGCAGGACTTGATTCAGGCTTTGAAGGTGGCTCACGATGCTATCAAGCCAATGTGTGTGCTCCAAGAGGAGCTCTCAAAGGAGCTTGGCACCGACAAAAAGCGTGAATACTGCGACGAAACAAACGATGAGGAACTGCGAGAGCAGGTTCGTAAGGAGACTTATGATAAGTGCTATGCCGAGGCTCAGGCTGCCGACGCTGACAAGAAGCACCGTGAGGAGACCTACGACCAGATAAAAGCAGACTTCGTTGAAGCCTATGACGCTGCTCATACCGACCTCTCAGAGGAGGAACTCGATGAAAAGCACGCCGAGATTGACCGCTATTTCGCCGACGTACAGCGCGATTCGATGCGCCGTTCCGTACTCGACACAGGCATCCGTATGGATGGTCGGAAGACTGATGAGATACGTCCCATCTGGTGCGAGGTAAGCCCTCTGCCAATGCCTCATGGCAGTAGCATCTTCCAGCGCGGCGAGACCATGTCGCTGACCACTTGTACTTTGGGCACGAAACTTGATGAGAAGATGATTGATAACGTGCTTGACAAGAGCTATCAGCGCTTCCTCCTGCACTACAACTTCCCTCCTTTCTGCACCGGAGAGGCCAAAGCACAGCGTGGTGTTGGCCGACGGGAGATTGGTCACGGCCATTTGGCATGGCGCGCACTTAAGGGTCAGATACCAGAGGAGTTCCCTTACACAGTGCGTTTGGTTAGCGAAATTCTCGAGTCAAACGGCTCATCGTCCATGGCTACAGTATGTGCCGGAACCCTTGCCCTTATGGATGCGGGCGTGCCTATGAAGAAACCGGTGAGCGGTATTGCAATGGGACTCATCAAAAACCCCGGTGAGGACAAGTACGCTATACTCTCTGACATTCTCGGAGATGAGGATCACCTCGGCGATATGGACTTCAAGACCACAGGAACCAAGGACGGTCTGACCGCAACACAGATGGATATAAAGTGCGACGGACTTAGTTTCGAGATCCTGGAGAAGGCACTTATGCAGGCAAAAGCAGGCCGTGAATACATTCTTGGCAAGCTTACCGATACCATATCAGAGCCTCGCAAGGAGCTGAAGCCACAGGTTCCACGCATCGAAGCCTTCGATATTCCGAAGGAATTCATTGGTGCCGTGATTGGCCCGGGTGGAAAAATCATCCAGCAAATGCAGGAAGAGACAGGCTCTACCATTACTATCGACGAGGCAGATGGCGTTGGCCACGTGCAGGTATCGGCTCCAAACAAAGACAGTATTGATGCCGCCATTCAGAAAATCAAGGCCATTGTGGCCGTGCCGGAAGTGGGTGAGGTGTACGAAGGCACTGTTCGCTCTATCATGCCTTACGGCTGCTTCGTTGAGATTCTGCCGGGTAAGGACGGTTTGCTCCATATAAGCGAAATAGACTGGAAACGCCTTGAGACCGTTGAAGAGGCCGGAATACATGAGGGTGACAAGATAAAGGTGAAGTTGCTCGACATAGATCCCAAGACCGGAAAGTACAAACTGAGTCACCGTGTGCTCCTTCCGAAGCCAGAAGGCTATCAGGAGCGCCCGCGCCGTCGCCCGCGTCGCGAGGGAAATGAGCGTCATGAGGGAGGCAATCGCCATGACAACGGTGAGCGTCGTCAGCGTCATGACAATCAGGAAAAGCCACAAGAATAGTCCAAAAGAATATATTTCTAATCGTCCCGCCACAGGTTTCACTGCCCGTGGCGGGATTTTTTATTGGCTGTTAATTGCTGTTACGCAAAACGGTTAAACGGTTAAAAGACTCTGATTTATGCCTTTAATCTTACTGAAGCAAATGGAAGCGGCTCGGAACAGCATTTAAAAAAGGCAAGAAAAAACTTGCATTCGGCTGCAAAATAGCGTAATTTTGCAATCCTGTTAGCTTGGATGGTTTGACTCTTTTTTAGCAATTAATTCCACACAAAATCATTCTCACAAGAGTACAAAACTTCCACAATCAAACAACATTGCTTCTGTAACTTCGTTACGGAACTCTCGTAATGGAATTACGGAACTTTCGTAATGGGATTACGAGACTTTCGTAACGGGATTACGGGGCTTTCGTAACGAGATTACGAGACTGCCGTAACAGAATTACTACCGGCCTTATGGTTTTTTCATCCATACGGCTATGGTTTTCAGAGCCACATAATCATAGCTTAGATATACATAACCCTTATACTTGTTATTGGTTCCCCATGAGTTCTTTGCCTTGAAAAAACGTTGCCCTTTAGCATCATGGGCCAGTCCGACAAGCTCCATACAGTGGTCGTCGGTGGTTTTATGGAGCTCAAATTGCCGCTGTCTCTCCTCCTGACTCACATTGTCCGACTTCAAGATAGCAATACCGTTGGCCGCGTTAAAGCCAGGTTCGCTTACATCTCCCTCCCAACACACGGGGTGACCGCTACGCAACGAGCTCACAATACGATTCATAAGCTCCCGCAATGGTACATTAAGGAAGCTGTCATGATAGTAATTGTCGGGCACCTCAAGCACGAAACGGCTGCCAAAAGGATGATGAGTGAAGCTGGTAAAAGCCTCATATTCGCCAGGGATATAGACACTATGGGCAAACTCCAACGGTGAGTATACGGCTCCAAGAAAGTTTACCTGAGCCACAGTCTCGCCCAAATCGTCATCGAGCATATCAGTCATCATGTCGTTGAGGTCGTCGGTCGACTTTGCCGTTGCTGCCGCACGCTCCAGCTTTCGCTCCAAAGAAGAAAGCACAAACTCCTGATTCCGGCGATGATAAGCATCATAATGGGTCTCACCATAATTCTCAAGCAAATGCAGAAGAGTAGAAGCCATGCCACGCGATGATATTCTTCCGCTGCCGGAATTAGCAAGATTGAGGTTCAAAGTCTGCTCTTCAAGGAAACGA
This sequence comes from uncultured Prevotella sp., assembly GCA_964623995.1. Taxonomy (GTDB): domain Bacteria; phylum Bacteroidota; class Bacteroidia; order Bacteroidales; family Bacteroidaceae; genus Prevotella. The sequence goes on from CAZUWO010000146.1 coordinate 3,900, forward strand.
CGCAAGGGATAATCAACACTCAAATTAACCGAATCGCCCATCATAAGGTGTTCCGTCTCGATAGTGGCAAGCATGGCGTAGTCCCAGCAAAGAGATGTATTGCCTTGGTCTTTCACAGGAGTAGTGGGTAGAACCAAATCGTCTTTTATAGCCGAAGCAGCCCCATCGGGGCCCTGTTTGCGCGAACTGCACGACACTGCGGCCAAAACCATGAGCAAAAGACAAACTATACGCAATTCAAAAGTCCTCCTATAAATTAATCATGGTGCAAAGTTAATCTTTTAAAGGCAAACCAACAACACTACATTATAAAATGTTAAGACCGGACTCCTAAAAAGGAATCCGGCCTAACTACGCTAGTATGTTATGAAAAATTTGAGAGAATTGAAACCTCACGGTTTCGTTTGTTGATGTTGTTTTACTTGATTTGATTTAAAATATTTATAGAGAAAGCATCGAAATATCATCTCACTTGGCCCTGCTGAGGTGCCATAATAACGCCTTGCCGTGCAGAATCGAGCTTCACGGTGTCGGCCTTTGCCATCGACGGACCACTCACTTTAACCTGTGTTTCAGTAGCAACAGGATTGCCGTTGGCACTGTCGTCGACAGCCATTTGGACAGCATTGCCCAACGTAAGCAGTATAGCCACCACGGCAGCAGCCTTGAACAACGGCATCAGACGGTCGCGAAGCGACACCACTTTTGCCTTTACAGGTGTTTCGGAACCTATCTCTGCAAGCACCCGACTATCGAAGTCGTCACCCAGTTTGTCCGAATCCTTCTCCTGCTGCAAGTAGCTGAAGAAGCTCTTATATGCACTAAACTTGGCCGGCACATCCTCTTGCGAGAAGAAAGCCCGTAGGATTTCCTCCTCCTCAAGGGAAGTTTCACCACGCCAATAGCGCTCTAAGAGTTGGTCAATGTACTTATAATCCATATTCGTCCAGTTTCTTGAATCTTTCTTTCACAGCCTGTCTGGCCCTGAAGATGCTCACTTTCACCTGCTCTTCACTAATGTCCAGCACTGCCGCAATTTCCTTATAGCTTCGCCCTTCTATATCTCTCAGCTGCATGCAGCTGCGCTGTTTCTCGGGCAGAGAGTTGATAATATCTCTAACAATCCTAACTCTGTCGCGCTGTTGCGCCCGTTCGAAAGGATTACCCGTGTCCATCGGCTCTGGGTTGTCATCGATATACCCCGTCTGGTTTGCTTTATTCTTCAGCCTGTCTAAGGCCAAATTACGGCAAATGGTAAGGCAAAAAGCCTCCATTGAGTCAATCATGGACCACTTGTCGCGGCGGTTCCAGACCTTGACCATCGTGTCCTGCACTATGTCTTCCGCCTCTTCGGGGTTTTGAGTTATGCGCAAGGCAAGTCTGTAAAGCTCGTTTTTGAGCGGCAGAACATCGTTGCGGAATGTGATAGTCTTCATCTTCTCTCTATAAACAAGACGACTTCGCAGGACCGAAAGTTACAGAACAAGCCGCTTGATTAATATTCTTTAACACCAACATGGTCCTATCAGTACACAATTAAATGTTTTCCGATAGGCTGAATCACAAAATTGCAGAGTATAATTCATAAAAAACAGAAATGGATTCAGCCGCAATAGAATAGCATAGCTGCTGTGCGGCTGAACCTCAACGGTTATAATGGCGGCTTATTTATTAATGTATTTCTTTCCATTAATTATAACAACACCGCGGTAATTACGGTCTACGCGCTGACCACTCATGTTGTAAACAGGTGTGTTGGCCTTGCTTCCAAGACTGTCAATGTCCTTGTCTGCAAGCACATTGCCTATTCCCGTAGCCTCATCTGTAGGTTCACTGAAGTAACCTCCAAGCCATACATAATAGTTGTCTTTTTTGGTTCCCAATACAGTCTTATCGAAATCACTATTCACTATGAGCTTACAAGGAGCCTCAGCCGTACCTACGCCAAGCAGAACGCCCTCTTCATCAGTTGAGCCTTTGAAGGTTACCTTACCTAAATTCATCTCTTTCAAGCCTGTACAGTTAATGAACATCTGCGTGTAGCCATTAATCGGGGCTATGTTATCAGTGGTAAAGTTACTTATATCAATATTAGTTAGCGACGAACAACCACCAAACATTGCCATATAAGACATCAATTTACTTGTGTTGAAGTTGCTTACGTTGAGCTCTTTTACGCTCTTGCACCTGAAGAACATGCCAGACATGTCGGTTGTACGGGCGGTATTAAAACTGTCTACATCAAGAACTTCAACCAAATAGCAATTTGCGAACATCGACTGCATATTCTTAACTTTCGCTGTATTGAAGTGACTAACGTCTATTACCTTAAGTTTCTCACACCAATTGAACATCTGCGACATGTTGGTGACGGCAGCTGTGTTGAAATGACTCACATCAGCCTTCTCCAGAAGGCTACACCCCCAAAACATGTTAGACATGTTTTTGACCTTTGATGTGTTGAAACTGTCAAGGTCAAGCTCCTTTAATGCGGCACAATCTTTGAACATTGATGACATGTTTGTAGCATTGGCCGTGTTGAAATTACTAACATCTATCTTCTCTAGCAACTCACATTGATTGAACATGTTTTGGAATGAGGTCGACTTAGCTGTGTTGAAATGACTCACATCAACAGATTTCAAATTCTTGCAACACGACAAGAACGAATTGAAAGATGTAACATTATGAGTCTTAAAATTAGCTATATTTAGCTCTTCCAATGATTCGCAATTGTAAAACATGTTAGAAAAGTCAGTAACCTTTGATGTATTGAAATTGTCAACGGCTATTTTCTTGAGGTTATTGCAGCTTGCAAACATGCCACTCATGTTGGTTACGTTGCCGGTATTGAACCCTGACACATCGATATTGTCAAGAGATTTGCAATTATAGAACATCATTTTCATGCTCGTTACCTTTGCAGTGTTGAAGCGAGAAACGTCAAGACTCTTAACTTTAGAGCAGTCAGCAAACATTGCTGACATATCTGTTACATTCTCAGTGTTGAAGGATGAAACGTTCAAGGTTTCAAGACTGTCGCACAAATAGAACATAGCAGCCATTGTTGTTACCTGTTCCGTATTGAAATTGCTCAG
>CAZUWO010000147.1:0-6783 GCA_964623995.1 uncultured Prevotella sp.
TCGTAAACTAACAGTTTACTGTGGTCACGCTGTGGGAGTGGGTATTTGGCTATCCGCTCATCGGGCAGATTATAGTCGTAATCGGCTATTCGTATATGTCGTGTATTAGTCATTATCTTGTAATTTTAGATGAAAACAATGGTAGCTCTCACCACACAATATATAAGTGAGAGCATGAAAACCGTTAGAACCAAGTCAATGTCGCCATGGGCATAGCCAGCTCTGGTATACTGTGTTGATATGTAATGGAGGTGTGGCGAAATCTTAAAATATAGCCAAAGGTAGACCCGATATGTCAAAGATCCAATCAATACACCCCATATCATGCCAACAAGGACATCTGATGGCCAATGAACGCCAAGATACAGACGGGTCCAACAGTTGATAAGTGACCAACCTAAAAGAGTAAACGTGAGCAAACGGCTTCGAGTGAGCCAGCCAATAAATACAGCCAGAGCCATAGTATTTGCAGCATGACTGGAAAAAAAGCTATATCCAGTGCCTGTTACGCCATCTACCAAGTGTAGTAAGTCGTTTACAGAAGGATCGAGCGACGGCCGCAAGCGACCTACAAATGGCTTTATCACCAAATCGGACAGACCTCCCGACAACATCAGAGCACAAAGACAAGCGGCTAAAGCCAATACAATCTGCGACATTTTCTCATTGTTCTTTACCACCATATAGAATAGGGCAATAAACAATGGAATCCACGTTGAAGTGTGGGTTGCCGTAACAGCAAACCCATCAAGCCACAACGAGTCGCTGCTATTGAAAAACTGCAATATACTTAAGTCCAATTCGCTTATGAAAGTATTTACTTTAAATTTCTTCTAATGCTGATTCCTGCACCCAGCCGTCACGTCCATCGGCCACACTGATGCCTCTCCAGCCTTTCAATTGTCTGTCAGTAACATCAACTTTGGTTCCTTCATGGAGCACGAAGTTAGTTTGAGCATTAGTGGCCGGAGTTGTTCTGACATTCACTGTTGGTGCAACAATCACCGCTCCACGATGGTTTTCTATTGTCGATTTCTGCTGATAGCCAAACAGATTGGCCAAAAGAAACAGCAATATAAAGAATATGCCGCCGAAAAATCCAGCCTTTCGCAAGCCCACAGAGCCACCAAAAAGGTAGACAAGAGCAAGAACAAGGGCTAAAAGCATGCTGACGATTGCCACATAAGCCCATCCGTCAACACCAATACTGTACATCACTGCCTTCCACCATCTGAAAAGGAAGAATTCAGGAGTTGGTGTTATCTTGTCGATGGTCTTCGAATTGGCCACCTCCAAGTTCCACCTTATGTCCCTATTGCCTGGATCTAGCCTCAACGCCCGTTCATAATTGATTATGGCACGGGGCAGATTGTCGGTCCTATAGTATGCATTGCCAAGGTTATAGTATAGGTCAGTGCTCTTGTGATCGTCCAAAAGTTCCTCATAATCTACTATAGCCTGTTTGTAATTGCCACGGGTATATTCATCGTCTGCATTCTGCTTGGTTATGGCAGAGGCTCCAAGAGGCAGTAAAGCCAGCATCAACAAGAGTGCCTTTGCCGTCGTTGAGGTCTTCTTCCTTTTCTCCTTGAGTGAATTCTCAATATCCATAATGGCTGTCATTGCCTTTTCAAGTGTGCGGTTCATGTCGCCTTCTTCCGAAGGTGGAGCGTATCGTTCAAACTCACATTCATCTATCGCATCGATAAGTTTGGCTGAAGTGGTCTTATCAATTCCAAGTCCTTCAAGTCTTTCGGCTATATTCTCACGGTTAAGTTGTTCAGCCGGCATGCCAAGTTTATCGCCGACATATCCCCAAAGGGCTTGAAGCACTTCCTCGTAGAATCCCTGTCGCTGTCCTTTAAGCATAAGTAAATTGGCCGAACGTAGTCTCTTTGAAGCCACTTTATTAGCTCTGCGTCCTCTAACAAGGGTAGCATTGGCAAGCTCTAAGGCACGTTTGCGGAACACTATTATTAATGCCGCAAAAGCAGCAACCAGCAACAGAAGCACCAAACAGTAGGCCACCGAGCCAAAGAAGAAACTATTGGTTTCAGTACGACTATCCTTTCCGGCATGAATGGTACGGATATCACGCACGGATCCATCCAGTTTGGAACCAGAAGTATCACTGCCATTACCTGGCAAAATGCTAACGGCTATCGGTTCTGCTGATATCGTGCGATAAGCATTTGCCTTCGTGTCATAATAATTGAAGCTTATAGCCGGAATAGTGTATTTCCCTTCACTGCGAGGCACCAGCATGATATCGTATATCATGTTACCTTCCACGCCTCGGGCAGTAACTCGAGTCTTGTCAGTTACCTTTGCGTCATAGTGATCGAACTGGGATGGGAACTTAACTGTGGGTTGTTTTATGAGCTTAAGATTACCTGAACCACCAACAACTATACGCAAATTAAGTGGCTGACCGGCTTGAACCTCTTGCTTATCAAGCTGAGAGGAAATATTGAATCGCCCTACTCCACCCGAGAAACCTATTGGTCGCTTTGGTAGAGGGTCAACATGGATAGTTACACTTGGTGCCTTTATATTGCGGCTCACTTCAATCTCGCCCGACTGACCGTTAAAAAATGCGTCAATAGGATCAATATTACGCTGCCTTTCGCTCACCACTCCACGGAAAGTTATTGACGGTATGGTAAGGTTACCTGTCATTTGTGGATACATCAAATACTCACTGCAAACCACAGTCTTATAGCTTTTGCCGTTCAAATGTTCCACATGATAAGTCTTTGGGCTTGGCAATTTCACTTCTTGAGAGTGGAAGCCCGTCAGTTCAGGCATCTTTCCTTCGAGTTGAGTAAGCGACATGGTTGTATAGACCTTGTAGGTAAGCAATACCGGTTCCTGCTCATAGACTCTCCGTTTACTTGGCGTTACCTTTATAAATAGTTCTCCTCCACGGCGCACATCTGCCTCTTCCTCCCATTCGTCCGACTCTTGCCGCTGGTTGGAATGCTGCGCATGGATGGCTGCCGAACTGCCTGAAGCGCTTATTCTTACCGCCGGAGTCCTCACTTTGCGTCCATTCACTATAGCTGTTGCACCACCAATAGTGTACGAACCATGACGTGTGGCCATAAGAATGTAGCTCACTGATGTACTGCTCGAACTGATAGCATGGCCGTTGACAAACTGATAAGAGGATGAACGCGACTGGCTGGGTCCGAATAGCACTTCCAATCCTTCAGGAATGCTACCCGGTCGCAGTTCTTCAACATTCTTGTTGCTCACGGTATATTCCAGTCTGAACTCCTCACCCACCGCCACATGGCGCGGAACACTTACGTGTACCTCCTGTGCCAGTATCTGACTCAGCGTAAATATGGAAAATAAAGTAAGTAAAAGTCTCCTCATAGATAATCCTTTTTATGGTCAAACGCTGCACCTTACCAGTTCTTGGCGTTCTGCCGTCTTGCCGGTTGCCTCATGGCATGCTGCAATCTTTGCTGCGTAGCCTGTTCCTCTTGCATTGCTGCCTGCAACATCTGCTCAGCATTTTCGCGGCTCATTTTGTTGTCTTTGGGCTGCTGTTTGTTTTGTTTGTCCTTATTCTGGTTATTCTTATTCTGCTTGTTTTGCTTGTTCTTTTGCTGCTGTTGTTGCTGCTTCTGCTGTTGTTGCCTCAATCTCAGGCATTGAGCAAGGTTATAACGCGTCTCATTGTCCTTAGGATTATAGAGCAATGCCTGCTTGTAGTCCTTGATAGCCTTGTCCAATTGTTTATCTTTCTGATGGATAGTGCCCATATTGTGATAGCTCATGGCACGGCGCTCGCGGTCTTTTTCCAACTTGGCTGAAGCCTCATACTGGCTTAAAGCCTCCTTGTTCTTGCCTTGCTGTTGCAGCACACGTCCAAGATTGTAGGCTGCCTGTGGGTTCTGTGGATTCTTGGAGAGGGCCTTCCGGTAGTCTGTCTCAGCCTTGGCATATTGCCGAGCACGGTAGAACTTATTGCCAGACCGTATGAGTTGGCGGTCGTTTTGCGCTTGAACTACTGTGACCAAAGCCAGAAATATGGTAAGAATATATAGTCTCATCTTGCAAGTCTCCATTTATTGTTTCACGTCTCCTCTAAATCCACGCTGCGGTTTAAACAGTTGCCACTTCCTTATACGTGGATTTCGGGCTTCAGTAATGCAGCAATCGGCCAGCAAAAGCAAGAACGCAGCCAATGCAAACCATTGGAATTGCTCGGCAAAATTGCTGTATGAGAATCCGTCTATCTCGCCTTTCTGCAACTTTGACACCTCAGCATTGAGCTTGTCACCTGCATCTGAGGTGTTGTCCACATGCAGATAGATACCACTTCCAGCTTGAGCTACTGTGCGGCACATTTGCTCATTGAGCTTTGTCATTACGGTTTGACCATTTCTGTCGGCCAGATACGTTCCGGCATTTGTGGGGATTGGAGCTCCGGTAGTGCCGCCAACGCCAAGCACATACACCTTAACTCCAGCCTTGGCAGCCTTCCTTGCAGCTTCCTCTGCACCACCTTCATGGTCTTCACCATCAGTAATCAAGATGATGGCCTTGCCCTGCGAGGAGTTCTTGTCAAATGAATTAAGAGCCAGATTGATGGCTTTGCCTATGTCGGTGCCTTGCTCTTGTATAAGCGAAGGCTGAATATTGTCGAGGAACATCTTAGCACTGACGTAGTCGCTCGTTACTGGCAACTGCACGAAAGCATCGCCTGCGAAGACAACCAAACCAACTTTGTCGTCTACAAATTGGTCAACAAGGTTCTCCACAATTAATTTGCTCTTGTCAAGTCGGCTCGGTGCCACGTCGCGGGCCAGCATAGAGTTGCTTATATCCATACAAATTATGGCCTGTATGCCTTGCCTCTTCTCACGATTAGTGCGCACTCCGGCCTGCGGACGTGCCAAAGCCATTATCAGAATGGTGAGAGCTAACAGGCTCAGAATCAATTTCAACCTCAAACGGAATTGGCTAGCCATTGGTGCAAGCCTGTCGCCAAGCTCTCCGGCAAAGGCTTTCATCCTCTTACGGCGCAGCCACGAGGCCCTGAATGCCAGCAAAACGAGCACCGGAACAAGCCAAAGAAGCCATAAATATTGTGAATCAAAGAATCTGAACATTATGGTATCCTCCTGAAAGTGGTGAGTCTGAGCAGCAGTTCTATTACAAGCAAGAGCACAGCCACTCCTGCAAACTGCTGATAGGCCTCATATTTCTTACTCAGCGACTTTGATTTCAACTTTGTTTTCTCCAGTTTGTCAATGTCGCTATATATCTTTTTAAGCTCAGCCGTAGAACCTGCACGGTAGAAGTGGCCGTGAGTGGTCGATGCTATCTGGCTTAGAGTTGCCGTGTCTATCTCTGCCGGCAAGTTAACATATTGTACTGTGTTGCCCACTACCATAGGATAGGGAGCCACTTTATTTGTTCCGAGGGCTATGGTGTAGACCCTTACGCCAAGCGAACGGGCTATTTCAGCCGCCGTTATGGGTGATATATCGCCACGGTTGTTGCTTCCATCGGTGAGCAGAATTACGACTTTTGACTTAGCTTTCGAGTCTTTCAGCCTTCCTACTGCACTTGCCAAGCCCATACCAACGGCAGTTCCGTCCTCAATAAGGCCCCGCGCGGCAATGTCTGTGCGCACTCCTTGGAGCAGATTTAGCAATGATGAATGGTCGGTGGTCATTGGGCACTGCGTGAAAGCTTCGCCTGCGAAGATAGTCAAGCCGATATTGTCGTTTGGACGATTGCCAATGAACTCAGCAGCAACGCTCTTTGCTGCTTCCAAGCGGTTGGGTTTCAGGTCTTCAGCCAGCATACTCGTGCTCACGTCCATAGCCATCATTATGTCAATTCCCTCCACATCGCGCTCTGCTCCTATAGGTGTGGTAACCTGTGGACGGGCCAATGCCACCACTATGAGCACCATGGCAAGCATGCGAAGCGCCATGGGCAGATGGCGAAGACGCACCCTCCACGACTTGGGAGCCGTGATGTAGGCATGCGTATCGCTCATGAGCATTGTGGGCATGGTACGCTTTTGATGCGTAATATACCATGCAACCCACAAGGCTACCGGCAACAACAGGAGGAAATATTCTTTACTTGCGAAATACATTATTCCTTTACATTATTATATTATAGGTCGGCCAACAGAGGTCAAACCAGTAATACCAGCCATATCACAGCAGCCACAATGAGAACCGAAAGTACTGCCACAGCCACCTTGAAGAGCCTTCTGCTACGTTTCTCTGCCTGCTCCACGGCTGTTGGTTCGGCCACTTTCTTTACCACTTGCACCGTTTCGTCGGGCTTGGTGTTGTCTATAAACTTCACCACACTTTCCAGATTGTAGCTGTTTTCCGACCCAGGAGTGGAGTACTTGGCAAACTTTGCCAGATCGGCTGTGCGGAAAACCTCAACCAGTTCATCGGTCTTTGCCTTGTCTGACTCGCTGTTCAGCTTGTCGATTATTTGGTCAGAAGTCATCTCCATAGCATTGAATCCGAAACGTTCGGTAATATATTGGCGCAGAGTCTCTGTGAGACTGGTATAATATTCCTTCGAGTCGGTGGGCATTTCCTGCTTCAATTGGGCTATTCGCTCCATAGCTTTAAGATGTGCCGGCACCACTTTCACCTCCTTAACCACCTTTACCAGTGGCTTATGGCTGCGCAAACGGCGTACTGAGACGACAAGAGCAACCACCAGAAGTGCCACTACCACAAGAAGAAGCAACGGTAACCACCAGTCGGACCAACTTAACGGATTGTT
>CAZUWO010000148.1:0-6747 GCA_964623995.1 uncultured Prevotella sp.
GTATCACGTCTAACGAGGATGGCTTTTATAATGAGTCTCTTCGGCAAAAGATTATTGATATGAATAAGGTTATAACTCTTCTTGTTCTCTTCTTCTTCGGTATAGGAGTTGCAAACGCACAGCGGAAGATTCCATTCAATGGACTTCTGCTTGATGCTTCAGGTGCTCCTATTAAGAATGCACATGTCTACATCCGTAATCCTAAGGCTTACGCTCTCTCCACTCGTAAGGGGGAATTTGGCTTGACAGATGTATCGGGAACTGACACTTTGCACATTCTTATAAAGAAAAGGTTATATACAGTACCTGTAAGTGGACGTAAGAGTATCAAGATTACTATTGCCGACGAGAAGAATATTCAGGCAGAGCAAGACCAACAACTCATAGACATAGGCTATGGTTTCGTGCGTCGTCGCGAGCATACAGGCGCATCAGAAACTTTTATCTCAGGTAAAGAGATGCAAGAAAGTGGTGCGTCATCCATTATTCAGGCTCTTCAAGGTCGCGTTGCTGGTCTTGACGTAACCTATGAGCAAGGAGTTTGGAAATGTAGTATGCGAGGAACTCGTACCATTATGGGCGATAGTACACCGCTCTTTGTTCTTGATGGCTTCGTAACTCCCAATATCGATAATATCAATGTTTTCGATATTGACTATGTTGAGATACTTAAAGACGGATCAATATATGGTTCTCAAGGCTCTAATGGTGCAATTGTTGTATGGACGAAGAAGTAGGTCGGCTCTCTATAACTATAAAATTCGCATTTTGTGAAAGTATAAAAACTCTATAAATATCTAACAATAAACAATAATCAAAAACAAACCAATTTTAATTTATGAAGAAATTTTTTACTCTTTCAGTATTGTCGTTGCTTGCTTTGACAGCATCGGCTCAAGCTACGTTTAAAACGCTTGACAAGACGTTAGTTTTTTATCTTACCAATGATACCGTTTCGACTCAGATGGCAAAGATTGAGGATCCGGATACAGGTGAGGAAGTTGATATGCAAGTGCCCAAACCTTGGGATATTTCATCCATGATTGGCGCTTTCAATGCTTGTGGTATTGGTCTTGGTAGTAATACAGAGGACCTTGGTTATACCATTAAGATTCGCAATAACTACGTTGACAGTGAGACTGGCTTTGATATGCCGGCTGGTCTTTATCGTGGTGCAACTTGTACAAAGCAGCGCTTTACACTGCAAGGCAACCTTAATGATGGCAGTTCTTTCAAGGGCTTTAAGAATTGCAGCAAGGTGATTCTCTATTTTGCTCCTATACCAACAGCATGGCTTGCTGACGGTTCTCTTTCTCATCAGGACTATCCTACCGGTCGTGTAGAGGCTACTTATCTTGATGAGACTGGAGCTGCTGTTTCCAACGATGCTTATCGTGAGGTCCACATTACTCAGACAGACGATCCAAACAACAGTGATACTCAGGTATTCAAGAACACTGATATTCTTAACTTCCAGCGTGATGCATCCAATCCTAAGCTTATCACCATTGATCAGCCTTATAAGTTGACAGTGAATTTGCAGAATAAGAAAGATGCTAAAGATTTTGAAACACTCTTTGCAGGTGAAGACAAGAAGGGTGAATTTGCTAACTTAGTATGTGAGCCAAATTCAACAGAGGCCACTATGGATTATTACTTTGGTCTTAGAAGTGAAATTTTCCCATACGCAGGTAACTCAGAGACCACAGGTTCTACAGCCACAGGTTACAGTGTTGGTACTGATAAGTGGTCGACCAAGGTAGCTTGGACAGCTGAGACTCCTATAGCTCTCAAAGTGAAGTATCGTATGTATCTTGTTGGTGCTGCAGTTGTTAGTGCTACTGATGGCGCGGCTTCGCAATTCATGAATGCTTCTGATTTGGCCAATGCCAAGTGGTATGATTCTGCAAAGGCTTATGGTGTTTACACCGCTGCAGATCCTACCGGTATTAAGGAGATTAACAACGAGAAGAAGAATGTTAAGCCTCGCAAGGTCCTCATCAACGGACAAATTGTCATTGGCAACTACAACGTTCTTGGACAACGCATTAAGTAATCTCAGAATTTAAAGGTTTGTGATTCGGCCTTGAAGTAAAGAATCAACCGGCACGATAGGAAAGCAAACCACAAGAGTCTTTGAATATTAGGACACGCCTGCTCATTCCTCTTATTTGGATATGAACAGTGGGTGGGCGTGTCTTTCAAAACTTCTGATGGTAGCTTTATAATTAAGCTTGAATCTTTTATCTTGTCGTTGTTTCACCTACAAAGCATTTTACTTAAAGCTAAGATAAATTCTATTAAAACCTATATTATTACTAATTTTTAAAGCAAATGAAGAAAAAGTTTTTCACTTTAATCACGGCCGCTTTAGTTAGTGCCGGTGCATTTGCAGACTCCTACACCTTGACCTTCAAGACATATGGAGATGCTGATGCAACAGCTCTTATTAAAGACACGACAAGTGTTGCTAATGTGATAAACCAAGGAGCACAGTATGTTTCTGGTTTCCACATTGGAAAAGATGGTAGTACAACTCGTGCTTATTTGGCCAAAGATGGCTATGGGCTGAAGTTTGGCAACAGCAGTAATGGTGGCAATCTTGTTATGGAGATGAGCGCTCTTGGAGCTGTTAAAGCCGATTCTATTGTTGTCAGTGCTTGTGCTTATGGTACTACAGGAAAATTCGAAACGCCTAAAGCCGTTATCAACGGCCAGGCCATATCTATTCCTGCTGATGCAACTTTTAGAAACTATAATGTTGCAATAGGAAGCCAACTCGACTCCATCTTTATTACAAGTAGCGGTAAAGGCCGTTACTACATCAATTCTATCACCGTATACTATGCTCAGGCCAATGTTTTCGATGCAGCAATAGCTCATAGCCCACGTTATGCTGCCGGCAAGACCTTCGAAGTCGTCCTGGGTCCAGATATGGTAGACGAAACCAAGACCCTTGAAGGCAATGCTAAGAAGGGCATTGCTGACATTTATCAGTGGATTCAGTACACCAACCCGACATCAACTCTTGACGATGGCACTCCGGAAGTGTCAACAGGTAATCGCTGGACAGACATAGATCCTTCTGTAGAGGGAGGAAATAAGGGCAACTGGATACAAGTTAAGGGTATCTATAATAATGAAGGCTCGGCTAATTCTCCTTGTGTAGACTATCAGGATTATGGCAAATACATCACATTCTATGTGAAGGACACCAAGCGCTTTGTTGCTTATGCTGTAGGTTCTGCCTCTTCAAATGCTGCTAACTTGGAATATATCCATGTTGTGGCTAAGTCTTCAGACGGCTCTTCCGTAGTTGAGGGCAAGTCTACTCCGGGTAAGATTTATGGTAAGGGTATAGCTTCAGATACATGTTCAATAGATCTTGATCCGACAAAGGCTTATCAGATAACTATTCAAGATGCTTGTGATGCTGACCATGCAAAGGGCAAGGCCACTGTGATGATTTCCGGTATACAGCTTTGGGGTGCCGACAGTATTCCTGGTGTAGGTGTGCACAAGGCTACTACCGATTCTTACAGCTATTGGGAGAATATTCTCGGTCCTGACATGGTTACAACATATGAGGGTGCTGACGGTAAGACATACTATAGGACTAACTTTGAAGGTATTAATTACAATAACCCGACCGATAAAGACGGCGACGGCATCACTCAGGTGCAAACATCTGACCGCAAGACTGATCTTAACCCGACCACACATGAGAAGGGAACTTGGTTGCAGGTGAAGGGAAAGAATGGTTCGGTCAATTCTCCTGTAATAACAAAGAAATGGGACAAGAGCATTGAGTTCAATGTAACAGGTGCCAAGATATTCCGCGTGTTCGCTACAGGTTCTTCTTCAAACAAGGCAACCGACAACAATTGCATGTATCTGACGGTTACTCCGTTCAACAATAATGCCGGAACATTCACCACTACTTCTACTCCTGGTAAGATTTATGGTAAGGGATCAAGTTCAGATTCTGTATCTGTAGTTCTCAATCCTAATGAGCGTTACAACATTCTTGTTGAGACAGGTTCCAACTTGCCAAGCGGCAAGGATCCGGATATCATGATCTTAGGCGTCAATCTGCAGAATGAAGAGGGTATTGCTCAAGAGGCCGAGGGCCTCGGAACACTCAACCGCACCATTAATGCTGCTGTTGAAGCCAAGAAAGACACTATTGACCTCGAGGAAGGCCAGAGCTATTCTCTTGTTGGCGAGGCTCCTGTGTCTAAGCTTGTCATAAATGGTAACGGCGCAACTGTAGTTGCCGATTCTATCGGACAGATCACAGCAACAAGCTCTATAGTAGTTGATAACGTGAAGTTCAATTGCGCAGCCTCCACGGTAGCGCCTGTAGCTCTTTCAGCTATTCCAGATCCGCAAACTTACACTTATGGTAAGAAGTATGGTGAGCCTATCTACTACACTCAGGCAGAGGCTGATTCTATCAACAATCTCCATGCAGGTGAGGAAGGCTACGTAGCTATTACAACCGAGACTGTTAAGGATACAACTCAGGCTTATAAGTATGCAGGCGCAAGCGTGAAGATTTATGAGGCTGAACTCATTTCTTTGACGAATTGCGAATTCAGCAATCTCGCCGCTCCGCTTGTAACAGGTAACAAGGCTGCCTATGCTCTTTTGAAGCTCAATATCGACAATTGCAATGTGTTCCAAGCTTACAAGACAGGCGATCCTACCATTAACTGGTTCGGTGGTCCTAACAGCATCAAGGACATCAATATTGTTAACTCAACGTTTGTAAACGATTCTGTCAGCAATAGCGTTTACTTCCTGCGTTACTCCAATGCTTCCAATGCTCGTCCAAGCAAGGTATTTGGTACCGGTGCGTCAGCTTCTTGGGTAATGAAGAACAACACTCTTGTCAACATGGCATCAAACACCAATTTTGCCAACAACTATACCACCGACAAGAGCGATACTCTTACATGGACCGGAAACGTGTTCTCAAACTGCCGTCGTCTGAATAAAGCTGGTGGAAACTGCGTTCGCAACTTTACCAATGCCGACAATACAGGTCGTGGCGGAACAAATTCTCTCGATGGTTCCGACAAGAAGGACTACATTACAGAGGATGTTCTGATGTTCAATGCCGACAACAAGGAGCACACATACTATCTTGACGAGTCTTCACTCTCAGCCAAGTTGCAGTATGGTGATCCCGATTGGCTCGTTGCATTTGTTGATACATTGGCCAAGAACATTACTGTTGCTCCGGCCGATACTATCGCAAAGGCCGATCTTACTAATGTAACTGTAACCTTCGGCAATGCTGCAACAGTTGAATTGAACGAAGCAAGCACCGGCGTAGCTAAGATATTTGCTAAGCAAGCCGATGACACATGGGCACAGGTTGGTACCGACTACACCGTTGCCACACTCAAGGCTGATACCAAGATCAATGGTGTTGAGGCTGCATTCACACTGCCAGAAACTGTCAAGTCACTGTTTACAGTAGGTGTAACCTATAGATTTGATTTCGAAGCCGGCATGTTCACCGTCAAGGGTGCCGATGAGAATACCATTTCTTCACCTGCTCTGACCACTACATTCACTGTAGTCGAGGCTACAGGTATCAACGATATCAAGGCCAACAATACCGTATTCGATGCCAATGCTCCTATCTACAACCTCTCAGGCCAGCGTGTTGGCCAGAGCTATAAGGGCGTAGTGATACAGAATGGCAAGAAGTTCATCAAGAAGTAAACAACGCTTCTTTCTATAATCAAGGGTGGGATGCAGTCTTTTCTGCATCCCACCTTTGTTAATAATATTCGTGATAATTTTTACCATTAAATGGTTAACGTATTGTTTGCCAGATTTGTTCGCTTTTATAATTTATTTTGTGTATAGTAATATTTATACCCAAATTTTCTAAAGGCTATTTCTGTTTTTTGATATTATCAAATAATGTCCTAAAGCCCCTCTTTTTTTATATCTGAACGTTAAGCACACCCTGATTGGCGAAATATCCACTTTATATAGAGTCGAAAATGCTAATTTTGCCACTAAGCGAGTTAACTTAAAAACAAAACTATTAATTATGACAAGAATCTATTTACTTTTATTGTCGCTGTTGATGACAGTAAGTATTGGAGCCCAAACCTACATTACTGTTGCCGAAAGCTATGGAGGCGGCGACGGAACAAAGGGCAACCCCTATCTCATTTCAACGCCGGGACATCTGGCTAAGCTTGCTTCCGACATGGCTGCGACCGCAAATTTCAGCCGGGGAAAGTACTTCCGCATGACGCAAGACATAATCCTGAACGACAATGTGCTTGCCGGCGACAGCGCATCAATGTATAATGGCAAGAAATTCGAACAGCTTCAAATGATAGGCGACTACACAGATGAGGAACATTACAATCCATTCCAAGGTGTGTTCGATGGTGACGGCCATTCTATTAAGGGGCTATATTTGGCCGTTGAGGCTAATTTCGTGGGTCTGTTCCGTACCATCGAGAACGGAACAGTGAAGAATCTGGGCATAGAGGATTCCTATGTTCACGGCAATTCCACCGTAGGCGTGTTCTCGGCCCGTACATATGGTGATGCCAAAATAATAAATTGCCACGCCGGCAACGTAAGAATTGAGAGCTGGGGCTCATACGACGGCGGCCTTGTAGGGCAGATGCTTAAGAACTCTACGCTTCTAAACAGCTACGCAACCAACGTGCGCATGTACGGAAAGAACAACATCGGCGGTCTGGTTGG
>CAZUWO010000149.1:0-6695 GCA_964623995.1 uncultured Prevotella sp.
AATTGTTGATGTTGCAGATTGGCTGCTTGGGAAATAAGAGGGAGCGAAATGGATAATCACACGAAAGAACAACGTAAAAAGAATATGCAGGCAATAAAGAACAGAGATTCGCAAATTGAAGTAATGCTCCGCAAAGAATTGTGGAAAAGAGGATTGAGATATCAGAAGAACAGTAAAAAAGTATTCGGAAAGCCGGATATTGTTTTTCTCGGGAAGAAAATTGCTGTGTTCTGTGACAGCGAGTTTTGGCACGGTTATGATTGGGAGAACAAGAAAAAAGAAATCAAGTCCAATCAGGATTTTTGGTTACCGAAAATAGAACAAAACATGAGACGTGATATTGAAGTAACGAACAAACTGAAATCTGACGGCTGGACGGTCATAAGGTTTTGGGGAAATGAGATAAAAAGTGATTTAAAAAATTGTGCCGATATAATTGAAAAAACGGTGAGGAGAAAGAACGATGCCATTCAGAACAATTGACCTTTGCGCAGGTATCGGCGGAATAAGAAAAGGTTTTGAAATGACGGGAGACTATGTAAATGTTTTGTCTGCCGAAGTTGATAAATATGCTTGTATGACATACAAACACTTATACGGCGAAGACCCTTATAATGATCTGACTTCAGATGAATTCAAAAAAACAGCAGAAGAAACCGATTATGAAGTGCTGCTTGCGGGCTTTCCCTGCCAAACATTCAGTCGCGCTGGTAACGAAGACGGCTTTAACGACGAGAAAAAAGGAATTATTTTCAATCATATTGCGGAAATAATAAAAAAAACCCGTCCTCACGCAGTTTTCCTTGAAAATGTAGATAATTTGGTTCGCCATGATAAAGGGAATACTTTCAAAACCATAGTAAATAAAATGGAAATAGAATTAGATTATAAAGTTATAGGTATAGATTATGATTCTGACGGGAAACCGATTGTAAAAGGAAATGAAAAAAGGTTTATTCGCAATTCTAAGTATTTTGGTATTCCTCAAAACCGACCTAGGACATATATTGTTGCGTTTGACAGAAAACGATATGACATAAATATATTAAATCTATTGCCAGAGTTGCCGAAAGGAAACAATCTTTGCCTATATAAAGACTTAAATGATTTGCTCGAATTAAAGGCAGAAGCTAGGTTCTATATGTCATCCGGATATTTTGATACTCTTGTTAAACACAAAGAAAGAGAAAAACAAAAAGGCAACGGGTTCGGATACCGTATAGTAAATGCAAAAGGAATTGAACACCCGACAGCTAACACAATTATGGCAACAGGGGGATCGGGTAAAGAACGAAATCTAGTGTATGACCCTCAAGAGGGAATAGGGGGAAAAGAGATATCTACAAAAACAACCCCGCTTAATGAATACGGAATTAGGGTAATGACACCGAGAGAATGGGGAAAGCTACAGGGATTTATCAACTATGCGTTTATTAATAACGGAGTGGATAGCTTTTCTTTCCCGGAAGGAATGTCGGATTGCCAAAAATACAAACAATTCGGAAACTCTGTTACTATACCCGTTATTGAAACTATGGCAAAATATTTGACTGACTGTTTTGAGAAACTTGGCGAAAACCCCAAAGAAAATGATATAATAACGTAATATAAAGTGAAGATGTATTGCACCGTGTGCGACACATCTTCACTTTTTGATGCGCCATTATTCAAAAAATAATTTTAAAATATTTTTATTATATCCCCAAAATGTATTGACATATTCAGAACACAGATGTAAAATAAAGTTGTAAAAGAATAAAACGTGAGGTGCAAATATGAGTAAAGAAAGCAAAAGAGACCGGTTTGTACGAATTGCCGAAGCGCGAACGAACAAGATACTTGAAATGATGAGGCTTTTAGGAAACTGCTCCGGCAAGTCAAATTATGAGTATACGGACGAAGATGTGAAAAAAATCTTCGGGGCTTTGGAAAAGGAACTCAAAAACACAAAGAACAGGTTTTTAGGTATTGATTCAGCGAATGAGAAGTTTACTTTAAAATAAGGGGTGCGCATTATGGGCAAAATTGGCTGGGATTTTCCTTTGCTGGGGAACGGAAATGAGAGCGGAAGCAATATAGCGGCAATTACAATGTTTAAAGGTGCCGGAGTTATGGACGGATTGGCGAGAGAGGTATGCCAAAATTCTCTTGATGCCAAAGATAAAAGTTTGGATGACAGGATTCCCGTTGAAGTAAAATTCGAGTTGCACCGTATTTGCAAAAAAGAGTATGCGATGTTTGAAGGCTATGAAGAGGCGATTAAACGGAGCAGGGAATACTGGGAAAACAGCCCGTTGAAAACCGATAAGATGATTTCTTTTTTGGATTCTATTGAAAAAGCACTGTCGAAAGAAATGATTCCGGTGTTAGTTATGAGCGATTATAATACTACCGGGTTGAGAGGGATTAAAGCATCAGACGGCGAAAAATCATATTGGGATTTGCTCGTGAACACTGAAGGAATCTCTATTAAAGATGATAAAAGCAGTGCCGGAAGTTACGGTATCGGAAAAAACGCGCCTTTTGCATACTCGGCATTGAACCTTGTATTTTATAATACTTTAGCGATTGACGGTGGAAGAGCATTTGAGGGGGTGGCGCGTTTGGCGACTACAACCCGAGATTACAAAGGACAAAAAAGAAAAACCCAACCAATCGGCAAGTATCTTTATATAGAAGATGAATTTACCGGTCGTCCGATTCTGCCCGAAGATAACAATAAGTTGGCAAACTATGCTGCGTTCCGCAGAAGTGAAAAAGAATACGGAACAGATGTAGCGGTGTTTGGATTTAAAGAGGAAGATAATAAAGATTGGGAAAAACTTATTGCAACTGCTGTTATAAAGAACTTTGTTTTAGCGTTGCTTAACAACAAGCTGAGTGTAGTAATTAAGTCAGATTTTGCTTCATATGAAATTAATCAAGCAAATTTGGAAAAGTTGCTTTTTAATCAGTTTAAAGATGTACCGGAATTAAAATATACAAGACAAATATATAATACGGTAAAAGACCCTGATAAACCGCCTGTCAACGTGAAAATTGCCGAGAATGGAGACCTTACTCTGTATGTGAAATACAGAGAAACATATTCACAGTCTTTGTCAAGGTTCCGCTCTACGGGTATGCTTATTAACACAACAACAAGCGATGTGTTGCCGCATTTTTCGGTAGTGCTGGTAGTAAATGATATAGGCGAAAAGATGC
This sequence comes from uncultured Prevotella sp., assembly GCA_964623995.1. Lineage (GTDB taxonomy): Bacteria > Bacteroidota > Bacteroidia > Bacteroidales > Bacteroidaceae > Prevotella. Next base: position 3,205 of record CAZUWO010000149.1, read on the forward strand.
TAAGCACAACATTAAGAGAAGCAGAACCACCACAACATACGGAATGGAAAGCCAAGAATATTACAGATAATCGCGAATTACATAACAAAGCGGCGAAATATATCAGAGAAATCGGAAAAGCTGTTCAACGTTTGTTGGATGACTTCGATCAAGTTGCTCTGGATAATGTTGTAGACGGGGGTATAGGCGCATATTTGCCGGATGTTACCGATGATACAACAGCAGATAACAAGTCTGACGGATTGATGACGGATGTTAAAGTTGAGCGGATTTCAAGATATGACGGTAGGGTTGTTTATGATAGGAATTATGAAACCGCCGAAGGAACAACCGGTGAGCAGAAATCCGGCGGGGCTTTTAAAACAGGAGCGAAAAAGCGTAAAAAGAAGATAAAGAAAAGAATAAGCCCGGTGATTCCGAATAAAGACGGTAAAAAAGGAGTTGCATCCGGGACAGGCAAAGTGAAAGTAGTAAGCGCAAATATCACGGAGCACAGGACATTTTATCTCGGTGGCTACAAATATCGTCTGGTTGCAGAGTGCCCCAAAGGATATGAGAGAATGTATATTCAGTATTATGCTTCAAGAGATGACATGACTTCTGATTCAGAGCCGTTGGTTGTGAAAAGTGTAAAGGTTAACGACAATGCGGTTGTGCCGGTGAATGAAAGCAAAGTAGGCCCGATAAAAATGAAGCAGGGGATTAATATTGTTCATGTGGAATTTGAAAACCATGAATTAATGGGTGTATTGCCTGTTTTTACGGCAGAGGTGTGAAATGAGAAATAATACGACGCAGTACCCCCGACCGGTATTAAATGAATACTTAAAAGATTTTGAAGGAAGCAAATTTGAATTGCGTGACCCGACTTTTGAGGAAAAAGATGATTCTATAATATTGCATTTGGCATATGAGCTTGTATGTCCGGGGTTGGAGAAATTTATTGCAGACGGCTATGCTAAGGTTGTTGTGCGTTTAACTTGCTTTCGTACGTCATATAGAAATGCTTTTGAGCTGAAACAGGGGGAGATTACAGATGTGGCTATCAACAAAAAGATGGTTGTTGACAGCATAGATGTTCAGGGAATTATAGTTGCGACACAAGCTTACAGTGGATATAAGCTTGATGAATTCAATAAGAATTACTTCGGAGATGTTCATTTTAAGCTGAGAAAAGGTGATGTTATAGCAAACGAACCGGGAGTAAAAGTTAAACTAAATACGGTGCCGGAGACGATACCTGCCGGAGTGGTACAAATCGCAGCAGATCCGTCTTTGGATTGCTTGAAGGTCAAGTATGCTTCAATCAATGAAACAGACCCTCAATTTACAAATTATATTACGGTGTTGCTCCCGCAAAAAGAAATCGATGTATACAAAAATCTAATTAAAAAGAAACATCTGAAATATGGAATAGAGCGATTTTTGCAGGCATCTTTGATTTTTCCTGTTGTAGTTGAGGCTATAACTTTAATCAAGAGCGAAGAACTTTGTGAGCAGGAAGAAGATGAAGAACAGTATCGCGGAACTGTATGGGCGGAGTCTCTGACAGATGCTTTGGCCAAAAAAGGAATCGAAGACATTGCCGAAACGCAAAAGACGGCGGTAGAAATGGCAAACTTAATACTGGGGGATGTAGCAACAGATTCAATTAATGATCTTATGCAAAAAATGACTGACTGGTCTACAATTCGCCAAGAGGAGGATATTCTATGAACTTAGTTTATTTTACTCAAGAAGCATATAAGTTATTGAAAAAAGATATTGAACAAAATAAAGATAAGTATTATTTTTCGGATATGGGATGGTTACAAGAATACTTTGAAGAGAATAATATCCGAGAGTATATAAAAACGTCTTCGGTGAAAGTGGGAAAGATGGATTTCCAGTATACAGGAGATGACATTGAATCAAAGAATGCCGATGATATACAGAACATAATTACACTGTATTCTGCATTTAAGGACAAGATTACCCCGATTCAAGCATCAGATCCTTGCCTATGGACAGCATTGTGCCATTGCTCAGATTATAAAGACTATATTTTAAAACGCTGGAAAAAAGATGACGGTACTGTTCGATTGTCACAACGTTTTTTTGCAACAGAAGGACGAGCATCGCTGCTGTATTATAATGCCATATCGCGGTTGTGGTGGTCGGGATACTTAACTTATGATGAAGAGAAAGAGAAAACAAACCCTTGGGGATTGACCAGAATTCTATTCTCGGCTCAACAGATCCAAAAGGACTTGTTCGATCAGCCATTCAGCATGAATAGAACGATCGTTAAGGGGGTGCTGAGAGCGTTAAAAAGAATACAAGAGGAAGCCGGGAATGCAGCCACGCCTACATTCAGAAAATGCTGTGATTCATATATAAACCATTACGGTGCAATAACAATATTGGATGTGTTATCCTCAGAAGAAATAGAGGATATTGCATATAAATATATGAAAAGCTGCTTGAAATGAATAAGGAAAGAAAAGCAACAAGCTCGGTTGCAAAAAATCGCATAGTATAGTAAAATCATCCGTGGCAGGAAAAGTGCCGCGGATGATTTACTACGCTTATAATATCCCCAACATATCATATGCCATGCGCGGCGGGAGAGGAGAACGGATGAAAAAGATAGACACATTGCAGACGCTGAGAATGCTTGCCTTTGCGGAAGTGTTTCTCGGACACTCCGGCAAATCTCCGACCGGCGGGAATTTGGGCGTGTCGATATTCATAATTCTGTCAGGCTTTTGCATGGCAATAAACTATATGCCGAAGCTCTCTGCCCTGCCGGATAACGCCAACGGGTGCGTGCGCTTTTCCGTGGGGAAGATAAAAAAGCTCTATCTTCTTCACGTGATAACCGCCCTCGCGGCGATACCGCTTCGCGGCGTGCCGAGCGTGGGCGTATTTATCGCGAATATACTTCTCCTGCAAAGCCTCATCCCGCGCGAAAGCGTTTTCTATTCGCTCAACGGTGTGGTGTGGTATCTCTCGTCATATATGTTTATCTGTATGGCCGCGCCCTTCGTGCTCAAAGCGGCGGCGCGCGTGAAAAGCGCGAAAAAGGCCGGGGAGTATATGCTTCTTACGGCGGCGCTCATGGCGGCTGTCGGCGTGCTCGGCGCGCGCTTGTATGTCGGCGGGGAGAATGTCGGAATGTGGCTGACCTACATTTGCCCGGTGTACAGGGTGCTGGATTTCGCGCTCGGCGCGTTGCTGGGCGTGGTGTTTATTCTCCTCGGCGGGACGGCGCGCTGCGTGAGCTTCAAGGAAACCGCGCTCACGGCGGCCTTTGCTGCGGTGTATATCGCGCTGTGTATGAAGCTGTATCTGCGTGTGCCCGTGGGGGTTAGGTATAATCTGCTCTTTGTGCCGGGAACGCTGGCGCTGGTGTGGCTTTTTGCAAGCGTGAGCGGCAGGGCGGCAACGGCGCTTTCGTGGCGCGGCTTTGTGTACATAGGCGATATGTCGCCGTATCTCTTCCTTATCCA
>CAZUWO010000150.1:0-6596 GCA_964623995.1 uncultured Prevotella sp.
ATATAGGTACAATGAAAGAATGTTCAGATGAATAGACCTGCAAAGAAGATATTGTCCCTTTCGCAAAATCCTTTGAAATTTTAGCTTTGCTATTGAGAGGGACCGCACGAAGATAACGATAGTAACTGCCATTTATATTTAAAGACACTGATTTTGCAGAATCAGTCATTAAAAGGTTACCAATATTCTCCCAATTAATTCTGTCCACTGAACCTTGGAGCTGTAATGAAATCTTCTGTTTTTTTTCAAATAAAACATTCACTTTCCCTATCGGCATTTCTCCGAGTAGGTCCACCTCTTTACCATTTCCAATAGTAGTATTGAAAAGTTTATTGGAAGCGATGTCAACGAATTCATTATTTATATTAGGTGCAAGCTGCTCTGATTCACAACGAATTGTAGGAAGTGGACGACCATTGTTACCAAAATCCATTCTATCGATAGCAAGCCACCGATCTTCCCATCCACCAGTTGTATAATGAGAAGCGAACCATGTTTCAGTACCGTCAGGTGAAATGGTAATGCAACCATGTCCAGGACTATGTACTCCTGAATAGACAACAGAATCTCCTTCAGGATGATAATCATCAGTATATGGTGTTGAAGACTCAGAATATTGCACTTCCATAGGATAGAGTTCGTTAATTCGGGCAAAAAATTTCATGTATTTATCTTGAGATTTCAACATGAAAGTCCCTTCTTTGTTGTCTCTATGTCCTACATATGGAGATGTTATTTTCTTCCAGTCATCGCTTAACTTGGCTATATTCTCGCTGCAAAGCATGTAAGAGCGACCATCAGTGTCCACAAAAATACTTGGATCAAGTCCTTCCTTTGGCAACTTAGCATAAAGATGATACGGACCAAGTGGATTTTCTGCTTCTTGAATCATAAGACAATTGCCTGGTGACCAAGCATGACATACAGTCAGCATGTAATAATGGTTTCCCCTATGATATATTTCAGATGCCCACATCGGCTGAACAGTGGAGTCGCCAGAATACGCGACATATGGCCCACTCCAATTAATTAAATCTCTTGACTTCCAAATTCCAGCCCAGTTCTGAGTCCAAGAACCAGGGCAAGGTGTACCTGTCATGTAATACCAATCACCAAACTTAGCCACAAAGCAATCGGCAGCCCGAGGCTTTAAAGGATTGTGGAAAGCACGCGCTTCTGTATCTTCAAAAAGAATTTTTAATTTATAGTTGTTGTTCCATACACGCCTGTCCAATAATTGATATATAGGAGTCAACTGTTTAGTAACACTATCCTCACCTACCATAAGAGGACCATTGAAAAGACGATAAAGATTAGAACCATGAATAGCTGGTACGCGTCTTTGAGGAAGATTGAAAGTGACAACTACAGAATCACTATCATTGAAATGTCTGTTTATTAAGATGTAGCCATCATCGATAACTTTTGACGAATCAATCGGCTGCTCCATATTATTTATAGTAATTTTTATGCCTTTCATCCACGACATTTGCGGTAAGCGAAGGACATTTACACCACTGGAATTTGAGACAAATCGCACTACAGCCTTGCCATTAAACGGATAAGTAGTATTTTCATCTACTTGAAGTCTGTTATGTACATCGTCATTAAGAAATGTAGCCTGCCTGTAGAAAGGTATGGTAAGTGTATCAGCTGAGAGTAGGAATGTTTGTTTTGCAGCATACGTCAGCCCTTCAGCTCCTCGCATAGTACAACACCAATATGCTTCTGGTATTAGTGTGTTCAACATTACTGTTGCCTGTTCAGGACAATTGTCACTGCCAAAACCTCCATTATACCTCTGTGCACGACAAATGGCATTATAATAAATAAGTTCAGCAAGGTCACGATAGCTAATATCATGCAACCGCTGCCATAACTGTATAGCCAACATGTATGAGTCAACTACTGCACAAGTTTCTGTCCACGTGTCTGGACGACAGAACCAATTATAATTAGCATAATTCTCTGTCATGCACTGATCTTTATATAATTGGAATCGCTTTGCGGCTTCTTTGTAAAGAGAAGTATTACCTGTTATATCTCCCCACCTGATAAGTCCTCTGCATGCTGTAAGTGATGCATGCGCCTGAGCACGTATAGACACTAAGTCCATTTGCAAGAAGCGCTTGACCATTTCATCTATCGTTTCACGCAATTCCTTCGACGGCACATACTGATAAGCTTGTATGGCACCATCCATTCCGATAAACACACATCCTACATCAGAAGATAGCATCCAATTGTCAACAGTATTCTGTATTGACCCCGATGCCTCTCCTACATTAGATTTTCTCTTTGCTGGGTCTATAGGATATTTTGCATACAAGCCTCTACCTCGTACGAAAAGGTTATTTACAATACTCTTTATAATAGGCAAAACTGACTTGTCTTTTTTCCAGGCATAATATTCACAGAGTCCCCTAAGCATCCATCCATTGCCAGAAATCTGCTGCTCGCTCATAATCGGGCTATAAACAGGTCCCATATAACCTAATTTATTAAGATGTGAAGGCAAAAGATTAAGAATACTTTGCAAATAAAAAGGCTCCTGATGAAGGGTTTGCCCCAAGAGCGTTAGAGCCAGAATTGTTCTTCCTTCATTATCTCCAGGCCAATTGCCCGACTGTTCTTCAGTAAGAAACACATTCTGAGGTTGATATTTAGGTTCATTAAGCCTTTGTAAATTAGCTTGCATCCTTTGAAGCAAAGAACCTCCAATTCTAATGCTGTTAGCATTAGAATTGGAGGTCGTTGCCATGGCTGACAAAGCTATGCAGCTAACAGCTGCTATTTTTATGACAGTCTTGACAAAATTCATGTTTATTAATTTATAACTGTAATATCATCGGTCTGCGAATCTTCATAGTTCATGAAATGCCCGAGTAAGCTCCATCCCCAGAATGGATTCAATCCACACCCCTCACCTGTCTCAGAATTATAGTATTCACGGTTGCCTGCTGATTCTACAAGTTTTTGCGTATAGTGTGCTACTATTGAAGCGAGATGTGGATAACCATAATAACGTAGACCGTGATAGACCATATAGTTGGTAGGAATCCATGTATTTGCTCTCCAACTGCAACCTACGTCTCCGGGAAGAAGATGCGTACTATACCATGGCTCTGATTTTGAAAGTACAGCAAGCGGCGTAGGCGTCCAAAACTCCTTTGGATTAAATAGATAGTCTTTAATCATGCGGTCAGCCTGTTCCGGAGTTGCGACTTTAGCCCAAAGAACTGCAAATGAAGAAATAGAACGCACTGGAATAAAACTGCCTTTCTTCTTGTAATAATTAACATACGCAATTTCATTGTACTTATCCATAGGACCATCGGGATTAAGTTTCAAGTCATAGAAGAATCCGTCCGTATCATCCCACATCATTGTACGAATACGCTGACGAAGATCGTCTGCTTTCTTCTGATATTCTGCTGCAAGGTCTTTTTTTCCATACATTTTAGCCAATGCCGAAAAAGCTTCACACTCCCGGACAAGATAACAGTTTAAATCAACTCCTTGATCTATCCTTGAAAGCCAAAGTCCAGCTCTTTCTATCTGATTGTCCATACCGGTATGCGGCGCACTCATCCATTCACTAAGTCCGTCATGATTACTGTCCATGTTATTTAGCCAATAGTCAAGATACTTCTGTAAGCGAGGAAAATACTTGTCATTAAGAATCCATTTGCCATCACCATATTCACGAATTATCATTAAAGAAATCTGTGAGAGGAACGGCTTTACATGTTCATTATCATGAAACTTGTTTCCAGGCACAGAACGCACAATGAAACCATTCGGTTTTTCATTATCCAGGAAAATAATAACACCATTCTTCATATATGTAGACGGCCAGCCCATGTATATCTGAACAATGGACTCGAAATACTGATCCCAATCGTAAAGCGTACGATAGCTATAGCCCGTAAAATATTCGAGACCTGAGCCCTCATCCTTCATAATTCCAAGATGCATGAGTGAATCTATCTTTGTAAGCTTCGGTCGCAACTGTATTAACGCTGGATCTTTTGCGTATTTGTGAAACCCTGCCGCAAATATCGGCAGGGTTAAAGCACAGAAGAAAATCAATAACGTTTTCTTTAAGTTCATAATATGAATTTAAAATATCTATAATGTTTACCATCCTGGATTCTGGAATGTCTCACCTGTGTAGTTGAGCATACGAAGTGCCTCATCTCCAGGTATTGGGAATATAAGGAACTTATCTTCAGAAGCCTGTCGTGATTTGCTTACAACAAAACGATTGTATTGGTAAGAGAAGCCTTTACGTACTGAATGCATACCTGTTACTACACTACCTTCCTGGCCTAATGTCTTCCAACGGCGAACATCATAGAAATGATGCTCCTCAAAAGCGAACTCTACGCGACGTTCGTTACGGACACGCGCCCGGAAGTCTTCCTGACTCACGCCGTATGCCAACTTTGGCATACCGACACGACCACGAACCTCATTGACAGCATCCACAGCATCATTTGGTGCCAATCCATTGGTAGAAGCTTCGTTAGCAGCCTCTGCATAGTTGAGAAGAAGTTCTGCAAAACGGAACACCTTAAAATATCCATCTGCATTGCTCTGACGATTGCTCTTCCAGTTGGAATATTTGCGAAGATAATAGCCGGTAGGCGTAAAACGGCGATTGAGTCCTGTTGTATCCGTTGCCATAGGAGCACCGTCAAAACACTGTACTCGACTACCGCCATTATTAAGCAGGTAACGCGCGCCATTATAATATATAGCTGCATCCAAACGAGGGTCACGATTATTATAAGGGTTCCTCTCGTTGTATTGTTTAGCCTCCGGATTTATAATAGGATGTAAATGTTCTGGGTCACTATAGCCTAAAATAGGCTGATGACCATCCTTTGTCTCATAGCAATCTACAAGTTCCTGGGTTGGACATGTTCCAGCTGATTCCTGACCATCAACTGTAGGCAGACCATTAGTCTGATACATATTCATCTGGTTCTTAATTTCCATGATGGTTTCAGGATCTGATGTACCAGAAACATCAGACTGCTGCAAGAAATATGCGTCGTATGCATTATGAGTATCTGAAGATGTGCTTGTATACAACTTATATCCATTAGCACGACAAGAATCTATGGCTTGCTTACATATATTAGCAGCATCATTCCAACTTATTGTGCCGTCAGCCCACAGAGGGCTGGCAGCAAAAAGAGCAGCCTGAGACTTTACTGCCATAGCCACAGCCTTGGTCATTTTACCTCTATCGTCTTTTGTAGAACCCATATGCCAACCGAAATCGGCATTTGAATACGACAGAGCAGTATCGCAATCAGCTATTATCTGCTTAGCACACTCATCAAAAGACAAGCGCTTTACTTTTGAATAATCTGTATTCAAAGCATAAGCCACTGGAGAGAAAGGAACACCACCGTAACGCTTAATAAGATTAAGAAGGTAGTATGCACGAAGAACATGTGCCTCAGCAGTGTAACTGCGACGAATTTTTTCAGAAAAAACATTGGCTTTGCCTATATTGGCAAGGAAAATATTACACTGGTAGATTCCTGTGAAATAGTTGTTCCAATATCCACCGTTCGAACCGGATTCTACCGGGTTGTTATATGGTGTCAGGCTATTATTCCACCATTGTGCAGCAGAACTGTTGTTGACACTATTGGCATCTTGTGCATCATCTGTAAAAGCAGACAAGAATACATTGTTACCATACCAGCAGCCCTGTGGGAGGATATGATTATAGCATAGGTTCATATATGCACCTGTCTTACGGTCGGTAGCAAAGATGTCAGAGAAGTTAATTCTGCCATCTGGATAATCTTCAATGTTCGTGCAAGATGACAATGCTGATAGCGACAACATCCCCACAAACACGTATTTATATATTTTTTTCATAGTTCAGTACTATTTTAGAAGTTTAAACTGACTCCAATATTAAATGTGCGGTAAATAGGATAAGAAGAAAGATTATAAGCCTCTGGATCAATATTTTCAAAACGCATGTTATCTATTGTAAACAGATTCGTAGCATTGATGTAAATGCGCGCGTTCTGCAAGTACAGTTTCTTACTTATAAATGATGGAAGAGTGTATCCAACCTCAAGATTCTTGAGACGCAAGAAATTACGGTCTGTTATAAAGAAGTCGTTTGGACGAAGACTTGAAGATGCCACTGTAGAAAGTGCAGGATATGTGATCTTTTCTCCATTAGCATAACGGTCAGCTGTCCATGCATCCTTATGTATGTCCATATAAACACCATGTCCATCATTCTCCATTACACCAAGCCCGCTATTGTAAAGTGATCTTCCTCCTATTCCTTGGAACTGGAAATACAAGTCGAAGCCTTTATATTTGATCTGTGCATCAATATCATAGGAAATCCGTGGAACATCTGGGTCACCAATTGGGGCCTGATCCTTCTCATTGATGATACCATCACCGTTGAGATCCTTATAGATGAAGTCGCCTACACGAGGCTGGATTCCTTCGTATGTAAGATGGCTGTTCTTTATTTCATCTTCACTATTGAAGAAACCATTACCATTACTTCTATCAATAAGGTATCCCCAAGACTGGCCAATACT
>CAZUWO010000151.1:0-6531 GCA_964623995.1 uncultured Prevotella sp.
GCAAGATTACCAACATATATTACAAGAGTGAAACCACTCTACCCTACAAAGCGCAACTTGAACAGGAGAATGGATTCATCCTTGGCAATGGCAATGCCGACAACATAACAATAGAAAACGGGCTGAAATTTCATGTAGACTGGATTAAAGGACAAAAAACGGGCTTCTTCATAGACCAACGCGAGAACCGAAGTATGCTGGAATGGTATGCCAAAGGCCGTACTGTGCTCAACATGTTCTGCTACACCGGCGGATTCAGTGTATATGCAATGAGGGGCGGAGCCACAAGTGTTCACAGCGTAGACAGCAGCGCCAAGGCCATAGAACTGACGCAACAGAACGTGGAAATGAACTTTCCCGCCGACCAAAGGCACCAAGCCATATGCGACGATGCATTCAAATACCTCGACTCTCACCACGACAAATATGACCTGATAGTGCTCGATCCGCCAGCATTTGCCAAGCATCGGAAGGCCGTTCACAATGCCTTGAAAGGCTACATAAGGCTAAACACAAAAGGGTTGGAGCACATAAAGCATGGCGGAATACTGTTTACGTTCAGCTGTTCGCAAGCTGTCAGCAAGGAACAGTTCCGCCAAGCAGTATTCACAGCTTCGCTTTTGGCCAAGAGAAACGTAAGAATCTTGCATCAGTTGCACCAACCCGCCGACCACCCAATAAACATATATCATCCCGAAGGCGAATATCTTAAGGGGCTTGTGCTATATGTTGAATAAGATTAAGCGGTTCATAGAAAGCCAGAAACTACTGTCACGCAACAAGCTCTACATTGTAGCGCTGTCTGGAGGTGCTGACAGTACAGCTCTGTTGCGCATTCTTTCTACCCTGGGATATAAGGTAGAAGCAGCGCATTGCAACTTTAACTTACGTGGAGCGGAGAGCATGCGCGACGAGGAATTTTGCAAAAATCTATGCCAAAAGCTCAACATAGCATTCCATTTAATCCACTTCGACACTTACACCTATGCTGAAACACACAAACTAAGCATAGAGACTGCGGCAAGAGAGCTGAGATACAAATGGTTTGAACAGCTGAGACTGGATACCGATGCCGCCGATATCTGCGTGGCCCACCATAAGGACGACAACGTGGAAACGGTGCTTATGAACATCATCCGCGGCACAGGACTCAACGGACTGTGTGGAATACGCCCCAGAAACGGCCACATTGTGAGGCCTCTATTATGCGTTTCAAGGGAAGAAATCATAGGTTTTCTGCGTTCATTAAAGCAGGACTACGTAACAGACTCAACCAATCTTGTGGCCGATGCCACAAGAAACAAGATAAGACTTAAAGTTATGCCTTATCTTAAAACTATAAACAGCTCTGTGTCAGAAAATATAAATCTCCTCTCAAAGCGTATGGTGGAGGTGGAAAAAGTGGTGAAAGGCAACCTAAAGCCATCGCACTCGCTCGCCGAAATACGCAACAGTGCAAGCCCGGAAATGATGGTTTTCGCACTATTGTCACCACTCGGGTTCAACCACAAGCAAATAGAAGATGTGACAAACCACATCAGCAGCAACGATTCTGGACAAATATGGTGCTCCGAAAACTACGAGATTTGCCTTGGATACAATGAAATTGAGATATTCGAGGGCAGAGACAGCAGCAGAAACATAAATCTGAAAGTGCCAGAAGAAGGCATATACGTTATAGACGACAAACGTAAGCTAGTGGTAAAACAAGCCGAATGGACGGGCAAAGAAGCCATTCCGAAATCGCCGGAAAAGATATATGTAGACTCCGAAAAAGTGAGTTTTCCTCTCACTCTACGCAATCCAAGACAGGGAGACCGCTTTATTCCATTCGGGATGAAGGGCAGTAAACTCGTAAGTGACTTCCTAACCGACCGTCATTTCTCAGCATTGAAGAGGCAGTCGCAGCTTCTTCTTACCGATGATAACGGCATAGTGTGGGTAGCAGGTTTGCGCATTGACGACAGGGTAAAGATAACTTCAGAAACCAAGCGAATATTAAGTATCGAGATAAGGCAAGGATAATTTTGGCTATTAAAACCACACCAAACCCTCTGAAGGAATCATAACAGCTTGGATTTGCATCAAAATTTTTGTATCTTTGCAATTGAGGTAAAATATAATCATTAAACATCTGTTTGGCAAACAAAAACAAACAATTATCACTAATAATCGCCGTAAACGTATTACGAAGCTTCCGTAATCTTGTTACAGCAGTCTTGTAATCTCATTACGGAAGTTCCGTAACGAGATTACGGGACATGTGTAATCCGATTACGAGTATCCCGTAATCGGATTACACGCATTATGTATTACAAATTATAGGAGTTTCGTGGCAAAAATACAAATCAACTCCATACAAGAATATTTTAATAATGTGTGGCAATTAAACAATATTCTCAGCTGAATTAGTTTGGAAACAAATCAGTTAACCACCTTGAAGCGAATGCGGAATCCATGGGTTTGCTGATCCCAATTGGTACCAAGCAGCACAAACTTACCTATCTGCGATGTGGAACGGACATGCTTTCCTATGCACGGACAAACGTCATAATCGCCTATTCTCACAAGTCTTATGGTATCGCTGGCATCAGTTGGCAGTTTGTCTAAGCTGACACCGGCCGGCAAATGTTCCCGGTCAACGTACTCATAAGTTACCGGAAGGTCCTCGGCAATGAGTTCATTCATGCGTCGTTCTATCTCCTTCTCCTCCTGACGAGTTGGCTTGTGGTCGACAATAAAAGTCATTTTACTTTTCTTTCGCTCTATATGGGCATTGTCGGAGCGCTTGCATCCAAACATGCGAATCATGGTTTGGTTGAGCAAATGCTCAGCAGTATGAGCCGGTGGAAACTCTTCCTTGTTGTGGAAGTTAAGTAACTGTTCGCTTTCTTTCATCTGGTAAACAATTTTATATATTCTTCCTCCATAAGCAGGCACCACCATCTCTATCGGATAGTCCTTCAGCAGAGTTACAGAAGTGGCCTCACCGGTGAGCAGTTCTGTAGCCGTAACTTCCTTTTGTTCCTCTATCCCAAGGTAATCGAAAGCATGTGCGGGAATCATAACAGATGTTTTTATGTCAGATTCGCCGAAATTTACCACTACAAGCAATAATTCCCCACCCTGCATGCGCAAGAATGCGTATTCAGATTTGGTGGAAAAATGGTCTGAATCGGGATTTACATACATCAGATCAAACATCTTTCCTTCACTGATGGCCTTTTCCCTACGTGCAATATTCAGGATAGTGGTATATGATTTTTCCAATTCCCTACGGTAAGCAGGTAACTTAGAGGTGCCGAAAAAGCCTTGACTGATAGACTCTATAGCCCAATAATCGAAGATGGATGTACGCCCGTCAGTGCCACTAAAGCCTTCAGAGTCCATTCCTTCTTCACCAAATTCCTGACCGGCATATATCATTACCGGATTGGGATAGAGCATAGAACTGACTATTAGTGCCGGAATGGCCTTTTTTCCATCGCCACAGAAGAAGCGCGAAGCTATGCGTTGCTCGTCGTGATTCTCAAGAAAATAGAGCATATGGTCTGCTATGTCGCCCGTCTGTTGCCACTGGTAAGTGATGCTTGAAGCTGGACGGTTACCACAAACCACACCTCGCAGGCAGTCATACATGCCAACTTTGTCGTAGAGATAGTCAAAGCCAGACTTTATATATGTCCTATATTGGTTTGTGTCATATACTTCTCCGATAAACAAAATATTTGGATAACGAGCCTTTACTATGGATATGGCGTATGACCAAAACTGATATGGCACCATTTCTGCCATATCACAACGGAAGCCATCAATGCCTTTAGACGCCCAAAAGAGCAATATGTCGGTCATTTTCTTCCAAGTGTCGGGCGTCGGAGTATAGTGATAGCTTCGTCCACCCGCATCACAGTAGTCCACACCATAATTCAATTTGACGGTCTCATACCAGTCATTGGTCGTTGGAGTATTGTCAAAGCGATCATTTCCTGTACATTTCGCAGGAAATTCTCTGTAAGGCTCGTCAAAAGAAAGACGATACGGCACCATGACACTATTGAGATTGAGCTCCTGACCCGGACAATAGTAGAAGTTATTGTTTACGTCGAATTGCTTGGAAGTATCATCTGCCTCGCCAAAGTCAACAACATTATCAGGCTTAGCTATGCTTTTGTACTGCCGTGCAAGATGATTCGGAACGAAATCGATTATTACCCCAAGCCCCTGTTTGTGGGTCCTAGCCAAAAGACTCTCAAACTCACGCATTCTTGTCAGTGGGTCTACAGCCAAATCTGGATCCACATCGTAATAATCAGTAATGGCATAAGGTGAACCGGCAAGTCCTTTTACAACCCGCGAGTTCTGCCTTGGCACGCCATATGCAGTATAATCAGTACATGAGGCATGACGTATTATGCCTGTATACCAAACGTGGCTTACGCCGAGGCGCCTGATTCTGCCAAGCACCTCAGCGTTAATGTCTGCCATTTTTCCACACCCGTTGTCCTTCAACGTCCCCCACGGCTTTCGCGTAAGGTTCCTGTTGCCAAACAATCGGGTAAGGATTTGATAAATAACTATCTTATTACTCAATGCCATGAGCGTTTACGTTGCGGTCGATGCGCCCTATCATGCCACGCAAAGCCTTGCCAGGTCCGCACTCTACAAACTCATCAGCACCGTCGGCTATCATATTCTGCACTGTCTTTGTCCAACGAACGCTCGATGTTAGCTGTGCTATGAGGTTTGCTTTTATCTCTGCCGGATCTGTATGAGGCAATGCATCAACATTCTGATATACAGGACAGATAGGCTTCTTGAACTCGGTAGCCTCGATGGCATGCTCAAGTTCGTCCTTGGCAGGCTGCATAAGCGGCGAGTGGAAGGCTCCTCCAACATTCAAAGGCAAGGCTCTTTTGGCTCCAGCTTCCTTCAGTTTAGCGCAAGCTTCGTTAATTCCTTCGGTAGTTCCAGATATTACCAACTGGCCGGGGCAATTATAATTAGCTGGAATAACTGTGTTGCCTCCTTTTGTTACCTCTGCGCAAACCTCCTCTATTTTCTCATCAGGCAAGCCGATTATAGCAGCCATTGTGCCCGGATTCTGCTCGCACGCCTTCTGCATTGCATTAGCACGAGCGGCCACAAGGCGAAGTGCATCCTCAAAACCTAAAGCTCCAGTGGCAGCAAGAGCCGAAAACTCACCCAGAGAGTGGCCTGCAGCCATTGCTGGTTTGAAATCATCACCAAGACAAAGGGCCGAAATCACACTGTGAAGGAAAACGGCCGGTTGTGTAACATTGGTCTGCCTCAACTGCTCATCAGTGCCAGCAAACATGATATCTGTAATTTTAAACCCTAAAACTTCATCAGCCTGATCGAAAAGTTTCCTTGCAAGACTATTATTGTCATAGAGATTCTTACCCATACCCACAAATTGCGAGCCTTGACCGGGGAATACAAATGCTTTCATTGTATTAAAATCGTAATTGTTTGTTTTATGATTATATGTTTGGTCTTACTTGATTACAAAAGACCTTTGCAACTATCTAAAGACACAAGAATCCCATTCTTCACATGGAAGAGTGGGATTCTCGATTGTTATTTACTAAGAAGTTATAGAAAACTTACCTATTCAGAATTGCTTAAGCCTCGGCAGGAGCCTCTTCCTTTGCTTCCTCAGCTTCAGGAGCTTGCGGCTCTGCAGCTGGTGCCTCGGCAGGAGCCTCAGCTGGTTCCTCTGCTTTAGGCGCTGGTTGATTTTCTGCTACAACCTTAACAGGTATCTTCACCTCTACATCACGATGGAAGTGAATTGTAGCCTCGCCCTCACCTACATGCTTAATGTCATGCATGGTGATAATCTTACGGTCAACCTCAATGCCTTTCTTCTTGAGCTCTTCAGCAACAGTGGCTGTATTCACAGAGCCATAGAGCTGGCCTGTAGCACTCACCTTTGCCTCAACTTCGATTACAACATCCTTCAAAGCCTCGGCGCGTTTCTCAGCTTCAGCCTTGATAGCAGCCAACTTAGTAGCCTGCTGCTTAAGATTCTCAGCAAGTTGCTTGCGGGCTGAAGTGCTAGCTATAACGCCCTTACCTGTTGGTATGAGGTAATTGCGGCCATATCCGTCCTTAACGGTTACAATATCGTTTTTGTAACCCAATCCAATTATATCTTCTCTGAGTATGATTTCCATTCTGTTTCCTCCTTAAAGTTATTTCATCAAATCGGTTACATAAGGAAGAAGAGCAATCTGACGAGCACGCTTTACTGCTTGAGCCACTCTTCTTTGGAACTTAAGTGAAGTACCTGTAATGCGACGAGGAAGGATTTTACCTTGTTCGTTCAAGAATTTCTTCAAGAATTCAGGATCTTTGTAGTCGATATACTTAATACCGCTTCTTTTGAAACGACAATATTTTTTCTTCTTTACATCTACTGATAGTGGAGTAAGATATCTAATTTCTGTTTGTGCTTGTGCCATATTACTTTTCATCCTTTACTTCTTCGTTAGTGTTAGTAGTTTTTGC
>CAZUWO010000152.1:0-6413 GCA_964623995.1 uncultured Prevotella sp.
TGCTTCGCAGGATGAGACGGGGGTTAAGCAAGCGTAGAGCCTTCCAGGCTCTATAAAGCTCATTTTGATACACCCCCTATTCCAAAGATTATGGAAAAGTCTATTGACGATGCGATGAACAATGTCTTGAATAGACCAGCTAATGTTGCCATAGAAGTAAAGCTGACGAAAGCAAGCATAAGCGTGTATTTTGCAGTTTTAAAATTTATTGTTATTTTTTGCTCCATCATTTTTATTGTTTAATTTTGCAGCTACTTATAATAATAGGTAGATAACCCGAAACGGATAACAATGGAAGATAGCAAGCAAGATAACTATGATTTTCTGACTCATGCGCCGGTACATAAGACTGTGCTGACGATGGCGGTACCGACTATTGTGACAATGCTCGTGACGTCACTATACAATATGGCGGACACGTTCTTTGTCGGACAACTCGATACACAGTCTACGGCGGCAGTGGGCATTGTCTTTAGTGTGATGTTCGCTGTCCAAGCCTTTGGCTTCTTCTTTGGTCACGGTTCGGGTAACTATATCTCCCGTGAGCTCGGAGCCAAAAGGCATGGCAATGCAAAGCGCATGGCAGCAAACGGTTTCTTCTTTTCTTTCTTCTTCGGTATCTTCCTGACGATATTGGGCGAGTTGCTGCTTGAACCATTGACAGTATGGCTGGGCAGTACGCCGACTATCAAGCCTTATACGGAGAAGTATATGGGCATCATACTGCTCGGAGCACCGTTCCTTACATCTTCCCTGACCATAAACAATCAGATGCGACTGCAAGGCAACGCTCGGTTAGCAATGATTGGCATCACGGCAGGAGCCGTATTGAATGTATTTCTCGACCCCGTGTTTATCTTCCTTTGTGGTTGGGGCGTGAGCGGAGCCGCAATAGCCACGGTTATCGGTCAGATAGTCTCGTTCTTCCTCTTGGTAAGGCTGACGCACACGGAAAGAAACATCGGAATATCGTGGAAGAATTTCTCGCCATCATGGCAGGCTATAAAGGAGATTTTCTACGGTGGCAGTCCATCGCTGTCAAGACAAGGATTGGGCTGCGTTGCAACTATTGCCCTCAATGTCTCAGCCGGACAGTACGGTGACGCTGCTATAGCTGCAATGAGTATTGTGACCCGTATAACGATGTTGATAATGTCGGCTGTCGTAGGTCTTGGTCAAGGTTTCCAGCCAACCTGCGGTTTCTGTTTTGGCGCAAAACTCTATGACAGGTTAAAGTCAGCCTTTTGGTTTACAGTGAAGGTTGGCACTGCTTTCCTAATAGTCAGTTCTGTTATAGGCGAAGTCTGGGCAGAACCCATCGTCCGAATTTTCCGTGACGATGCGGCAGTAGTCGCTATAGGAGCCCGTGCTTTGCGCTGGCAGTTGATAGCCTACCCTCTCAACGCCTTCAGTATGACGAGTAATATGCTGACGCAAACTTGCCGCTATCCGTGGCGTGCTAACCTGCTTGCATGCGCAAGACGTGGCATTTTCTTCATCCCCACCGTCCTTCTGCTACCGATTTGGTTCGGTTTGACAGGAGTGGAAATGGCGCAGTTTGTCAGCGACATCCTCGGTTTCCTGCTCACCGTGCCTATAATGATTTACACGTTGAGGAACCTGAAATAATATTTCTCAGATGATACCGAACAGTTATTATTCCCGAATATCTTCTTTTGTAATAACAGCAAGGCTGCCTTTGTCAAGATTCTGACTGTTGGAAAGTCTTACGGCTTGATTTTCGATTACTTTTTCGAAGAGGTTACGGACATAACGGGCATTGCCGAAGTCCTTTTGTTTGTTCGCTACCTTTTCCTTTAGCAATGCATGAAGTGCAGCCTCAGCTTCTACGTCAAGCTGGTAATCGTACTTCTTGGCTTGCAAGAGGAATATTTGGAAGAGTTCGTCCTCTGTATAATCCTCAAAGTGTACATAACGGTTGAAGCGAGACCTGAGACCTGGATTGGAGTTGATAAACTCTTCTATCTCATTGGTGTAGCCTGCAAGGATGACGACAAGGCGGTCTCGGTCATCCTCCATGCGTTTCAGCAATGTAGCGATAGCTTCCCGTCCATAGTCTTGTTCGCCACCTTGCGCAAGCGTATAAGCCTCATCGATGAAAAGTACACCACCTATTGCCTTGTCTATAATCTTGTTCGTCTTTACAGCTGTCTGTCCTACGTATTCTGCCACAAGTCCTGAGCGGTCAGTTTCAACAAGCTGACCTTTTTTTAGTATTCCCAACTGCTTGTAAATGCCTGCCAAGATACGTGCCACGGTTGTTTTACCCGTGCCAGGATTACCAGCAAAGACACAATGATATGAAATATTTGCCACACGTAGTCCTGCCTCACGCCGCTTCTGATTTACCTCTATGAAACGTGTAAGAGTCTGTAGCTCAGACTTCACTTGTTTTAGTCCGACAAGTTCGTTAAGTTGCAGCATCGGGTCTTCTTTCACAATGTCTTCCTGCAACTTATCTGTCTGTTCTTCTTTAACTTCTTCCGTTTCCGTTCCATTGCCATTATCTTCTCCTAATGTTTCATCGTCATTATTTGAAGGATTCGGAATAGACTTAGTGACAATCTTTTCTTTCAAGTCGTCAAGCCAAGCCCTTTCAGCCTCATCCTTATTATTGTCGGATAAAGCGACAGCATTGGAGAAGTCATAGTATATCTCACGTATTACAGGTACAAGTTCAAACTTGCCAAGGGAAAGAAAAAGCAACACGAGATTGAAGTCTTCTACATCTTTTATCTTTATTGAAGCGCCGGAGTTGAGATATACAGGGAGTGTATTCTCTGTCACTTGACGAATTTGTTCATCATAAGGATTATCCGACTTTTTGTTAAGGGAGAGTACACTGTAACGGAATGACTTGTAACCTGATTTGTAGTCCGCTAATGAAGACAGTGTTGCAAACAATGCTTGTCCTGCCGATTGCGTATAATCTATTGATACGGGCTTCTCTGTCTTTGCTATCTTGTCCAATCCATGACCTAAATGATTGAAACAGTCAAAAAGGTCGTTGGCAAAGAAGAATTTCAATGTCGAAAAGAAGTCGTTGGCAGAGTAAGTCTGATAAGTGCTTGAATTTACCGCCTGATGATAGAAGTCGTTTCTTAGTTCATCATCATCACTCAGTCTTTTGCAGAACCTAATACCCCTACCAACAGCTTCTTGAATGCCTTCAAACTGGAGGATGGAGAGCTTGATGACAATGGGGGCTGGAGTTGGCTCAACTACGGCTGGAAGTTGTTTAGAAATATCTGAAATAGATTTTTCATCTGATATTTGTTTATCTGCAATCAGTTTTTTACGTTTCTTTCTTTCTGAATCTAACACTCCTCCTAATAGCCCCATTCCTCCTCCAAATATTACAGCAAAGACACACCAAGCAGGATCCTCGTACGCAAAAATTATTAAGATAAATATTAAAATTATGATGAGACAGCCCATAGGTCAAAATATCTATATAAGTTTTCAGTTTAAAATCCCCGACACGGCTCAATGTCGGGGATTGGTGTGTTAAAGAAATGTTCAATTAAACTTCAATCAAACAGAGCCAATGCTATTTCTTCTTAGACTGGAGAATGCTCAGTATTTTCTCTTTAAGAGCTGGGATTTGATCTTTTTTGCCACGCTTCTTATACAGTTCTATCAGCTTTTGAAACTTTTCTCCCATATTTTCCACGTATGCTTCAACAAACAATTTCGGGTCGTCCTTAGCCAATCGTTTCATAGCCCTGTCCCGATAATGCTTGTCTTGAAGGTTCTTTGCGTTCTTATATTTACTGACAACCTCTTCAATCTTGACTTTCAAGATTTCCTTCTTTGCGTCTCTTTCTGTTATTTCAGCCATAGTCTTTGTTTCTTTTAGTTCTGTTGCAAAGGTAACATAAGTTTAGAGATTTAGCAACTAATTATATATTTTTCTTTGTGTTTTTAAAACAAGACTATTTGCACATCAACTATTATGGTTTTTCAAAAATAATAATTGCCGAAAATTGCTGGTCATTGCTGGTAATTGCCGTTTAAAAAGAAGCCTAATGATTTTAACAGTAATGTCCAACAATTGCTTTACCTCCTATGGGGAACAGCCAGCTTCGCAGTGTCAGCAATTACCATAAAATTATTCTATGAAATTCTGACATAGAAAAGCCCCAATGAAATTAATCATCGGGGCGTCCTTCGTTGTCAAAAGAGATAAACACGTCTAACAAACTGCAAGAAATGCTATTCTACGAAGAACTATTTGTCTTTATATCCCATACGAGATACTTCTTGATGCATTACTTTGGCTACTGCGGCAAGATTGTCCATCATCTGCTTTATAGCTAACAATTCCTCCTTTCTAAATTGCTCTCTTTCTACCTCGTCAAACTTATCAAGTTCCTTGTTATGCTCTGTATAAATTGCCTTGAGTTCATCGTCGCTTTTAGCATTTATCACAGCGTCATAATACTTTTTCATTGCTGGATTGGTGATTCCGTCAGTAATACGCTCCATAGTTGTTTCTTTTATTTTTCCTTCGTCATTTCTGCATACATCTCAAACAACCTTGCGACGC
Source organism: uncultured Prevotella sp. (assembly GCA_964623995.1). Taxonomy (GTDB): domain Bacteria; phylum Bacteroidota; class Bacteroidia; order Bacteroidales; family Bacteroidaceae; genus Prevotella. The sequence continues at coordinate 4,571 of CAZUWO010000152.1, forward strand.
ACTCCGACTCAGTCATCTTTGTTGAGAAGCCATAGGCGGACATCACTGCACGGTCGTTGGCACGATGGGCTTCGAGCAAGTCAAGTGGCATAAAATTTGGGTCGTATAAATCAGCGAGAGTATCATTGGGATATTTCTTCCTCGCATCAAGTATTGCCTGTGCAGTCTTCACAATTGTTGCGACGCTGCCCTCAGCGTCACTGTCAGCTGATAATCCGACGCCGAGGGCGGCGTCGCCACAATGCGGCCACGGGAAGTTGTTATAGACGATAGTATTTGAATAACTGTAATCGCTTTTAAGCCTTCCACAAACCATACGCATCCATGCCATGTGAACATTACTTTCGAGAATGCCAAAATGATACAATGTGGCATTCTGCATGCAGAACAATTTATCTCCAGGAATAATTTCCTTTGGAAGGAAGTCCATGGGAATATACCTACGGTTCTCTGAAGACACTTTTGGTATTGCTATATAGTCTGTCTCGCATTCAAACGGAGCTCCGAACAAAGAGGGAGTCTGCGCAGCCCGTAAAGTGCTCGCCCTATGGCTTGTAATACGAAATTGCCTTACTTTCTCTATTCTCTCTTGAATGAATCGTGATTTGCGAACCAGTGACGGCGAAGCATCTTTTAGCCATAGACAATACCTCGGCTTTCTTTGAATAAAGTCCTTACCCATCATAAATGGTCTTATGACACTTGCCATTTCTGGATATTTGGATAACAGCTTATCTTTCTCTTCTTCTGTTAAAAGTAGATTGCCGTCATCTATCGGCTGTCCACCGAGAGAAATCTCAGGAACGTCGCATATTGGGTGCTGTCTTTTACAGATAAAGACATCAGGAGCATCGCAAAGATACCCATTGATGTGGCTTACTTTCTTATAGTTATTGTCGTTATAGAATAAATATTTATCAGGATTGTCCACATAGCTGAAACCAATAACGACTACATGCACAGCAGCTTTTTCAGTTGCCTCACTCTCCCACTTGAATGTCTTGTATGCAAAGTTTATCACAATGCCTTCACCCATAAGCGGCTTCCACAGATTTGCAACAGAACCACCCTGACAAATAGAATTGGTCGACACAAAGGCACATTTTGCCGATGTACCTTTTGTAAACTCGGCTGCTTTCTTAAACCAGCAAGACACATAATCCAAATCACCAAGACCTTTGAAACCCTTACCAAAGACGTAAGCAATGTCTTCTTTCTGAGCCTTAGACATCCATCTTGCACCTACAAACGGCGGATTGCCGATGATATAATCCGGCTTTACCTGTATTTTCTTAGGAGTATTCGGACCAATATGCAGATTAGAAGTTACCAAGTTTAGCTTCTCGTACTCAGCAGGCTCGCCAGCAACATCCGGCTCATTTTCTGGAAGGACGTATGTATCTTTAGCATGGATTGTCGGAATAATCTCTTCCACTTCTATCTTGTACCAATCCATCCTAAGCGCATTGCCTTCTCTTATATTGGCATAGCTCTTCAGTGGCAGGAAGTTGATGTCGTGGTGCACTATCCGTTCCGTCTCTGCCATCATCTGACTCTCGGAAATCCACAAAGCGGTAGTGGCAACGGTAACAGCAAAATCGTTGATTTCTATTCCAAAAAACTGGTCTATGCTGACCTTGATAGGATTGGTGAAAGCATCCAAAGGTTCAAGACTGTATATTTCCTTGATGACTCCATTCTCCAATCGACGCAGGGAAAGGTAAGTCTCAGTGAGGAAATTACCTGAACCGCATGCAGGGTCGAAGAATGTCAGTGAGGCAATCTTGTCCTGAAAAGCATGGAGCTTCTTCAAACGTTGTTTCGTGTTAGTCTCTTCCTTTAT
>CAZUWO010000153.1:0-6341 GCA_964623995.1 uncultured Prevotella sp.
TCGGACTTCCGAACTTCACCCATAGCTTTGCAATGTTCATACCAGCATTGCACACCCGACGAAAGTGTGCCAAAACAGGACAAAAGTGGCACTATTGTTTAAAATCCGTTTAACTTTGCTGCCACATTTGGCACAAAATCAGAATTCCATTCCGCATCTGCGGGCCTGACTTTTCATGGTTTCCGCATTACGGTATTGCCCATACGGGCAACGTACTTCAATTGAGGGCCAAGCGCACATCAATTGATGCCCCAAAGCGCAACAATTGAGGACCGTAAGGGCAACAATTGAAGGCCAAACGTACTACGGCAGAAAACAATAAGCGTAACGGCTGACAGACTGTTCCGCTTTTTACTCTTTCGGGGCGCTGAGGTGTTAATCGTGGCGCAGGTTCTTGGTCATCCAAATGCTCGTTGCCGTATGGCCCGAATGGCCCATTTGGTGGGTTAGCGGGTCGAAGCCATAGCGCCTGTACATGCCTATGGCTCCGGCAAACTGCGGAAACGTCTCCAAATAGGCCGTGCTATAGCCCAAGCCGATGGCCGAATTCAAGGCCTTGTCGAGCAAGAGGTGGCCTATGCCACGGCCACGCCAGTTGCTGTCAATGTAGAATTTTACTATTTCGCACCACCCTTCGGGCAGTCCGGCCGTGGGATAAACGCCACACGAGCCCACAACAGTGCCGCCTTCCTCGGCCACCCACAGTACTGACAGGGGCTCATTGGCGAACATTGCCGACTGGCAATCGGTGTCAGGATCGTCAAAAACGGTGTGAGTGCGGGGCAAATCGAACTCAACGAAGGCGTCGCGTATTATCTTTGCTATCCGCTTATCGTCGGCTTGGGTTACTTCTCTTATTGTCACGGTGCGGGGTTTATTACGGTTCAGTGCTGCAGCGACTGTATGAACAAGTGGAGCAAGGGTATGGTTACCACCGAGAGAACAGTTGAAACAAAGGTCAGTTCGGTCATCAATCGGGAGTCACGATCATAGCGCATGCAAAGCATAGTGCCCAAAGCGGCCACCGGCATGGCTATAACCACGGTGTTGACCTCATTTACCAGCTCGCTCACTCCGCACATACGGAAGAGCCCATAAAGCGACAGTGGGGCCACGAACAGGCGGAAGAGCGTGGTGATGTAGACCTTAGCGTCGCGCAGCATGTTGCCAAAGCTTACGCCATAAAGCGAAGAGCCGATGACAAGAAGGGAGCCCGGCACCGTGATACTGCCCAACATGGCCACCGGTTGATCTATGGCGTGGGGCAGGTGGATGCCAAAAGCCACTATGATGGCGGCAACATAGGCCGAGAGCATCATAGGACTGACGAGCAGACGCCAGTTGAAACCGCCGCCGGAGTGGTTGCCCCTGACGAGCATTATGCCCGCAGTGAATACGAAAAACGTGTTTGGCATGTTGAGCAAGGCGGCATAAAAAATGGCCTGATGACCGAAAATGCTGGCCACTATGGGGTAACCTATGAAGCCGACGTTGCCAAACATCATGGCAAAACCTATGGTGCCTTGCTCCAGAGGGTCCTTACTCATGAGCCGTGGCACTGTGAACGCCACCACGCAGAGCACCACGTAGGTGACAAAACCTACGCCAAGCAGTGGCAGTATGAGCCCAGCGTCGGGCAAACGGTCATCCATCACCGACGAAAGTATGAGCAACGGACAGCACACATCCATGATAAGGGCCGACAGTTTCTTGTCGAACTCGCCGCCCATGTAGCCTAACCGCCTGAGCACATAGCCCACAATGACCACCGCAAAGAGTGTTATCATTACTTGAAGGTCTTCCATGGCTGGCTGATTTTTTTGTTATCTGAATACATTATATTATAATATGTTGGCAACAGGGGCCATATTGCCTACACGATAAAGGTGCCCCGGCTGTCTGTGCCCTATTGAAACTGGTTCTTAAAGCCATGATTTTTTGATGTTGTTGTTTACATTTGCAAAATTAGTTATTATTATACATTTACGCAAACAAGCTGAGAATAAAAGTTGAAAGGATAACCCGCATTACGGAAAAACTTTGTAATTTTGGTGGCGTAAAAACAATTTTGCAATGAAAAAATTACTTTCCATGATGCTCGGACTGCTGGGACTGGCCAACTGTTCGGCCCAGTCGGATTCTGTTAAGACAGTGAGCGCGAGCCAGTTTGAGCAGATAATCAGTTCAGATACTGTGGAACTGGTCGACGTTAGGACTGCCGACGAGTTCAATGCCGGCCATATCAGCGGGGCTAAGAACATAGACGTGCTGCAAAACGACTTTAAGAGCAGGGCTAAAGCACTGCCAAAGGACAAGACCATAGCCGTATACTGCCGGTCGGGCAAGCGCAGTCTGAAGGCCGCAAGCATTCTTCAGCGCCTCGGTTACAGTGTTGTCAACCTCCGTGGAGGCTGGATTGAGTGGTCGGAATATAAAAACAGTAAGCCAGAAAGCCATGAAGAATAGTCAAGACTACGGCAATGTGGTGTTCGATTTGGGCAATGTGCTCGTCAGGCTCAACAGCGAAGGCTGCATGAACGCCTTCAGCCGGCTCGGACTTCTGCCCTATCTCGACCCCACCAAGCACCCCGAAGGGCGCCGGCTTATGAACCAACTCGGACTGGGACTCATAACTTCCGAACAGTTCTACGACAGCGTGAGGCAGCTGTCAGGCCTGAACGTGAGCGACAAACAGATAGAAGAAGCCGCCAACAAAATGGTTGCGGGATTTCCAGACGCGAAGAAAGAGCGGCTGATGGAGCTGAAGCAGCAGGGCAAAAGGCTTTTTCTGCTCAGCAATACCATAGACATACATTGGGATTACTGCGAAAAGAGGCTCTTCAGCTATAAGAACGGCAACGTGGAAGACTTATTCGACGGGGTGTTTCTGTCGCAACGGATGCACATGGAGAAGCCTAACGCGGAAATATTCCGTGAGGTTGAGAGGGTCACTGGCATTGATCCTGACGACACTCTCTTCATTGACGACCTTGAAGCCAACTGCCTTGCGGCGCAGAAGTCAGTGGGCTGGCACGTGTTTCAGAACAAGAACTTCAACGATTGGCTGAGCATTCTGTGACCCTCAGGCCACAAAACAGCCCCTGCAACCGCCCCAACATCAAGGCCGTGACAGCTCTATGGAGAAGTAATGCTTGCGTATAAGCCACACACGAAGCAACCAAATGGCAAAGAATCCATTACTTACCACCTCGTAGACCAAGCCCCAAGGATGGGGCAAGTGTACAAAACGCTTCACTATCCACAGCGCCAAGTCAACATTGAAGAGCCAATTCCACACCCTCTCCCTATCGCCAAAGGTTAGCAACAGTGTATCATCGGGAGCCAGATCGGCCTCAACGGTGCTCTCTATGAACTTATACATGCTCCTAACAGTGAAGCTGTGATGGCCCGAAGGCATGTTTACCGTGACCTGCTTGCCCTTCATCACGCCTACCAACCGGCCGTCGATGAGCAGATAATGGGGCAACATGGTCATGAGCTTGCCCTTAGGCCTTATCACGACATCAGTAAGAAATGGTTTCATTCCGGCCTCCCCCCTACAAGAAAAAGCGTTTATACTCCTGCTCGAAATTGGGCGTAAGCACTCCCCGCCCCATGCTTTCGGCTATCTCCTGCTTAGTCCAGAAGCGGCCGCCATTGAGCTCTTCAGTGCTCGGGGCAATGGGTCCGTCGTAAGTACAACGGTTAACGTATACCAACTCCCGCTCCCTTTTGCTATCAAAAACGTAGTGGCCAAGGCTCACTGGGGTGAAATCGGTAATGCCAAGCTCCTCTTTCACCTCGCGGTGGAGGGCCTGCGGCACCGTCTCGCAATAGTCAACGTGGCCTCCTACTGCGGTATCCCACTTGCCTGGCTGTACATCCTTCCACTCGGGGCGGTGCTGCAAGTAGATGTCGCCATTGCTATTGAACACGTGAAGATGTACCACGGGATGGAGAATGTGGCTCCCATCGTGGGCATGGCCACGGGTAATAGAGCCCAGAACATTGCCTTCGGCATCAACCATGGGCAACATCTCAGCCGGATTGTCCTTCTTTATCTTCTGGAAGGCAAGGCGCTCATCGCCGTTTTCAAGATATATTATGCCGCAATAGCTAAATTCCTCCTTGCCGAGTATGTGGCGCATGATGGCGTTATCACGGTGAGTGTCAATGCGAAGGTTATCGGCCTTGGACTCACACCAACGCAAAATGTCGTGCATAAGGCCACCATGGCCGGGCAGTCCCGCCACTCGGTGAATGACATAGTAGGTCCTGCGGTCGTCAATCCATGCGCCGTCAATGTGGCCATAAGTTGGGTCGGGACCCTCGACAAAGACCCATGTGGCCACGGCAGTGCCTCCTTCGAAGAGCAAAAAGCTGATGCCACGGGCCACATCTTCCTCTATCTGGGCGCATGATGGGTGACTGTCGTCCCACTGACATGTGTTACCTGTGGCCAGCATCGTGGCTTTGCCGGTCTCTATAAGCTGCCAAACGGTATCAATATCGGCACTTGTGGCCTTTCTTACTGTTCGCTTCATACTGCTGTTGTTAGTCGTTTGCCGGACAACATCACTTAAAGCCATTACAAACATACTGCCTTTCACGGCCGTGATTAATAATGTCCGGCGTGCAAAAATACTAATTTATTTTTGTGTAACCACTGCCATTATATTGATATTTTTGATAAAGCGGCCACAGAACACGCCTTGAGCTGAGGGCAAAAGAATAGGGGCGGCTCCGGAGAACCGCCCCTAACTGTGAATGAACTTATTGCGTTAGACTTAAAAAAGATATGCTTTAGCGTTGCTTACCTGTGGCCTCCGATGGCTCCTGAACTTGATTTCACCGACGAAGACGGGCGGGAAGTGGTGGCCTGACGGTTGCCTCCGAAGCTCCGAGTGGAGGAACCGGCCTGCGAACTTACCGAACTGCGAACGGGAACCGACTGCCTGCTGGCGGCTGATGCGGCCGAACTGCGGTTGACTACTGAGGTACCGATGCGGCTACTTGCTGCCGGAGCGTTGCTGTTGGTGCTTGAGCTGACGCGGCTGCCATTGCCAAAGCTCCGTGTGGTGGTGGTAGTGGGGGCAGTTGTCGACCGTGTGGTGGTGGCGCTGTTGCGGTTTCCCGAGCCGAAAGAGCGGTTAGCAGTGCCGGTATCAAGCCGCTTGCCATTGCCAAAGGTGCGGTTGTCCTGATTCTGCGGGGCGGTACGGAGCACCCGAGTTGTTGGCTGCGTCCACTTGCGCGACGTGTAGTAGCTGCGATGATTGCCTCCTTTGTATGACACATACACCTTAGGACGTACGTAATAGTAGCGGGTCGGGGTGTAGCGGTCATAAACAGGCCAGTACCAAGCATTATTAGTCCAATAGACGGGGTGATAGAAATACTCCACCGTTATGTAGGCATCGTACTGCCAAGGAGCCAATATGCTCTGCAGTTCGAGATTGCGGCGGCGCCAAAAAGTGCCGTACAGGTCGTTGTAATCGTCTATTGCCATGAGGTAGTCGAGGTTTATCTGATAGGCGGCCTCATACTGTTCTTCGGTAAGATTGAGCTCATAGGCCATCTTGTCGGCCAGGAACAGGGCCTGTTCGCGTGCCTGCCGGTATGACATTGCTGATGCAGAAGCGGCTATTGTCAGCATTGCGGCTATCATTATCATTCTAAAGGTCTTCATAATAGTATGTGTTAATGGTTCAACATGTGGACTATTCTCTTGTTTTCTGATGCAAAGTTAACGCTTTGTGGCATTTCCTGCAAGAGGCAATCCCTATTCTTTGGGTGATTTTCCCTACTGTTTTGGGGAAAATTCCCAACAGCCTTCAGACTGCCGAGGCAATATTTTCTACAAAGAAAAAGGGCAATAATAAACCGCCGAACCGAAAAACTGATTATCTTTGCAACTGCAATTGCTGAAATGAACAATGCCTAAAACACTCACAAGCCAGCTCAGCAGCGACTGCTGAGTACCGACATTAGCTTTCATTATCAACAACCCGACTTTACGAGAAAAACAATAACTCAAAATAAAAACACAATGGAAAACTATCGTATAGAATCAGACTTGCTGGGCGAACTGAAGGTTCCGGCCGACGCTTACTATGGCGTGCAAACGCAAAGAGCCCTGAACAACTACCACATATCGCGCAAAAAGATGTGCGATTATCCCGATTTCGTAATAGCAATAGCCTATGTCAAGCTGGCGGCAATACAAACAAACCATGCCCTTGGGGTGATAGACGACGAAGTTAGCGGTGCCATCGAGCAGGCATGCCGCGAAATCATAGACGGAAAGATGCACGACCAGTTCCCGATAGACATGATGCAGG
>CAZUWO010000154.1:0-3412 GCA_964623995.1 uncultured Prevotella sp.
GTGTAAGGCACGAGCACGTCGGGCATGGAAAGGTCAATGTGATTGCGCTCATACTTCTTCTGTTGCTGCAGAGAGTAGGAGCCGTCTGGGTTCTGCGTCATCTTCATGGCATAGCGATTGGTTGCCTGAGTGGGCTGAGTCTGAGCCCAACCCACCAGAGGCAATGCCATGGCCACAGCCATAAGACATGACAACAGAAATGCTTTCTTTATCATTTTTACCTATTGAGATTAAGAGAAGAAGCTGCCACCGTTGATGTCTACATTAGCACCGGTGATGTAGGCTGCCTCGTCTGAAGCGAGATAGGCCACAAGATTGGCCACGTCCTCAGCCGTTCCTTCACGCCTAAGAGCATAAGAGCCGAGCAGACGCTGGCGGTTTTCGGGCGTGTTGAAGCGATCGTGGAAGCTCGTGGCTATGGTTCCGGGGCAGACGGCATTAACCCTGATGCCGTCGGGGCCAAGCTCTTTGGCCATGGCACGGGTGAAAACAGACACTGCTCCCTTTGAAGTGGCATAAAGAGAGGCACCTCCGCCACCGCCATCGCGGGCTGCCAGCGACGAGAAGTTGACTATACTGGCACCACGACCCATGAAAGGCACAGTGCGGAGTGTGGCCAAGTAGCATGACTTCATGTTGACATTCATAACCGTGTCGTACCATTCCTCGTCCTGTTCGGCCAGTTTCTTGCGGCCAACCATGCCGCCAACAACATTGACAAGGATATCTATCTTGTCGCCATAGGTCTTACGGGCCTCGTCGACAAGAGCTTTCACGTCGGCATCCTTGGTCATATCGCCTTTAACTATAATGGCTTCGCCACCTGCTTGCTTAATAGCGGCGAGCGTTTCCTGTGCTGCGGCCTCGTTGCCATGGTAGTTTACCACCACCTTGGCGCCCTCAGCAGCCAACAATTCAGATACTGCGCGACCAATATCGCGTGAGCCACCGGTAACGATAGCTACTTTTCCATCAAATTTTCCCATTTCTAATTTAATTTTTTATTTGGTTTCTTATCTTGTTGTTTAATCGTCAATCTGTTCTATTTTGCCCACTGTGAGGAATACAGAGAGCCATGAAAGCGGTACGAGAGCACCGAGAAGACTGAACAAAAGCGTCCAATCGGAGATGTAACCGGAGAAGAGTATGGCCAGAATGGTGCCCAACACGGCTGAGGCACCGCCCAGTCCGGCCAGCGAACCCACTGAACGGCCACGATGAAGGTCGCTCGGAATGGTCTGCAAGTTGGTCATAAAGAACTGGAATCCACCCAAAACGAAGGCCATCCAGACAACAGCCATGACAGCCGAAGTGGAATTAATGGCCAACAGTATGGACGGAATGATGATGGCTCCACCCACTATTATGGCCGTCTTACGGGCAAAATTAACCGTCCGTCCACGGCTGATGAGCCAGCCGGAGAACCAACCTCCGACCACACTTCCGAGGGCCGCACCAACGTATGGTACCCAAGCAGAGAACGCTACCTCCTTAATGTTGAGGTGGAACACGTCGGCCAGGTAGAGGGGAAGGAAGGTAACGAACATCCACCAGATAGGATCAAGGAAGAAACGGCCCAATATTACCGACCAGTTCTTCTTCTCTGAGAGCAACTCTTTCCAGCTTTTACCCTTTCCTTCATCGTCTGTTGCCTTCTTCTCGGGTTGTCCGCTGAGTATGTAGTTGCGCTCCTTGTCAGTAATCCAGGGGTGATCTTTTGGCCCTTTCTTATTGATGATGAGCCAAGGTATGAGCCACAGCAAGCCCAAAGAGCCAACAACTACAAACGTTATCTGCCAGTCGAAGGCTATAAAGAGGGCAAGAATGAACACCGGAGCAACAATTGAGCCTATGGAAGCAGCCGCACCGAATAGCCCTTGAGCAAAGGCGCGCTCCTTCTGAGGGAACCATTCGGCATTGCTCTTGGTGGTGCCGGGCCATGGTCCAGCCTCACCGAGGCCCAACATCATTCGGAAGAACGTGAGAGAAACAAGTCCACGCGACAGCGAAGCTAAAGCATCGGCCAGTCCCCAAATAAGAACACTGCCGAAAAAGCCCTTGCGACAGCCTACACGGTCATAGATCTTGCCCGAAAGAAGCTGGCTTATGCCGTAGGCAATCATGAAGAATATGGTAATTACTCCGAGCATATCCTTGGCCTTCGACGATGCTTCAGGGTCGTCGGCACTGATAAGTCCCAGGTCGATGGCAATACCTTCGCGGTGGGTTACCACCTGATGGCCATTCTTCTCCTTGGCAGTAAGCAGAGCCGCCTTAACGGTTTTTACGTCGCCTCTCGAGTTTGTCAGCACGTAGCTGTCGCCCTTTCTGTAGGCCACATTACCATCATCGACGGCTGCTGCCTGAGCATTAGGAGTCACGGTATAATCTATATTGGCCACCCACATGTAGTTGAGCGTGCCACGGTCCAAGTAGTTGATAATGGTTATCAACATTATAAGACCGATGATATACCATCTTAATCCCTTTACTTTCATTTCTTCTTGCCTACTAAGAAGTCCTCACGCATGGGGCTGAAGGTATCAATAAGGACACCGGCCTCAAGGCAAACACAGCCATGACTCACGTCGGGAGCCACGTAATATCCGTCGCCTGCCTCCAGAATCTTTTTCTCATCGCCTATGGTAAGCTCAAACTTGCCACTTGCTACGTATGTAGCCTGGCTGTGATAGTGGACATGCACTGTGCCGACAGCACCTTTCTCGAAATCCACTTTCACCATCATCAGCTGGCCATCGTAGCCCATAATCTGACGGTGAACACCGGGAGAAGGATTCTCCCACTCCATTTCCTTGCTCAGAAGGAATACTTTACTGCAAGTTTTCATAATAAATTCTCCTTTGTTTTATTTTTTTGATATGTTATTGTTTTGCTTACTTTTCGCCTTTCCAGTTTACAGTTACAGTGAGCGGTTTACCCGCATAGACGGCCTTTACCACCGTATGCGAGTCGTCGTCCTCAAGTATTGTGATGCTCTCACATTTGGTTTTGAGATCGGCTGAGGTTTCCATTACCACGTCGTAGTGGCCATGCGGCTCTATCGACACAGCAAAAGTGTGGCTCGAAGCCTTCTCTCTGAACATTATTCCATGCCTGTCGAGCAGGTTGAAGTCGGGATCATTGGCTCCCAGACTTATGAATTTCATCTCAGTTTGTGGCGTTGTAGCCATGCTGACGGTATAGAACCTCGTGCCGTTGAAGAAGGTAAACTGCGTCATTGGCTTATCCTTGTTCTGCCCCCATGCGTCGAGCCAGATGTGCTGATAGCCATTAGCGGTACCTAAAACAGACTTGTTGGTGAGGGCCTTCTCGTAAGGAAAGTTGGCCGAAACCATGGTTCCGTTATACCAAAGCGGATACGTCCATTGCGGATGCCGATACGCCCGTTTCC
>CAZUWO010000154.1:3422-6155 GCA_964623995.1 uncultured Prevotella sp.
CTTGAAAACATCTATAACGACCGGGAATTCCAGCCCTTCAACATTAGAGAGAACCACTGCACGCTTCAGCGTAACGCCAGGATAGGCATTAGTATCCTGTGCGACAACTGTCTGGCAGTCGCCATTCAAGTTGGCACTTACTATATCTGAATGGAACTTTTGTGCTGTCTTCAAATCACCGTTGAAGTCGCTTCGGCCGTCTACCACAACTGTATTATGGGCCACTGTCTGCTTGGCGTATGTGTCGTTCTCCTTTGTGTAATGGCCCTCATGCTTTGCTTCAATGTTCAAAAAGCGTGAAGCGCCATAGTCTGTCAGTATTTCGTGACCGTTGTCATAGTAGCCCAAGGTGAGCTTATCGAAGTGGCCATGGCCCATTCCCTGTGAAGTTGCCTTAAGGGTTACCACTGTATTGAGCAGCTTAGAACCGTTAGGCCGGATTATTGCCAAACCACCGTTGTCGCCCTTACTGCCATCGTGGAGCACCTGACTTTGCATAGCGAGCGGCTGAGCCTGCCCTTCGGCTATGTCGCGGGAAGCCCGGTAGCCACCCATTATGGGCAATACGTGATGCTGATACTTATTTATTATGGTGAGCCACTGCTTCTCTGAAGGGAAGTGATTGTAGAGAATGTCAATGGCATAGACCAATTCTTGGGCCGAAAGTCCCTTTTCCAAGGCATCGTTGATGTGGAAGAACTCACCCTCATAGCTCATTTGAACAAGCGCTCCCAATGCCTTGCGAAGTATTTGGCCGCGACGTTCAAAGATGTTCAATTCGGGATTGGTGTGGCTTAGGCATTGAGCGAAGATAACAAACGGCCATAACGCGTAGCGTTCATAGTAGGCTCCCTCGGTGTAATAGCCGTCAGGAGAGAACAGTTCGTCCATTTGCCGCAAGAAGCCACCATGCTTTCCGGTGCCGTCAGAGCCGTAAAGGGCATGCCTTACCAGCTCGTTGTGGCCTGTGGCAAGGCCGGTCATGCCCACGGCAGCAGTGGCCCAAGTGGCATGATTGTGCATTCTGTTGAACATAACATGGTTAACCGTGTAGTCCTTATAGCCATTTTCAATGAAGTCAGCCATATTTAACAGAAGGCCTTTCTCTATCTGACGGCGTTCCTTCTCGGTGAGAACATCTTCTATACAGTCATAGGCCGCAGCCGTGTGTACAAGAAAGACGCTCTCGTTCAAGGTTTGCCAAAACAGCCGTCCGCGCACATTGGAGAGCGTGAGCGGGTGCAATCCTATCGTGGGATAGAGCTTAGCGTAGGCCAACATGATATCGGCCGCCTTGCGGGCATAACGCTTGTCGCCCGTGAATTGATAGGCCAAACCAAGATGGAACATAGCATAATAGTTGCTCTTGTGCTTCTCGTGCGCCACGCCACCACCGCCATCACACGGCACGGGAGTGCTAACTGGCTCTGCTAAGGCTGCGTCGGCCTCGGCTTGCAGCGTGTTCAGAGCCTCACTGAACAGTGGTGAGGATGAGATGCTGGCCTTCATCTCGCTCACTTCGGTCGAAGTGAGGAGCAAAGAGGGATGCTGCGCCCACGCGCCAAGCTGAAACAGCAAAGCGGAGGCGAGCATTAGAGTTCGTGTCTTTATTGATGATAATGTAACCTTACAGTGTACCATAATTATTCAAATTGCTGATGATGCGGCCCGAATTGTCAAACCTGCACCCGCTGATAGTAACGTCATCGGCTATGCTTTCATCTATTCTGATAGAAGCTCCACCACGACCGCTGTCCTCGAAAGTACAGTCAACGACCGACAGTTCCTGCGGACCTATGAGACGAAGCACGCTGCCACGGTCGCGATTGCAGCAATCGTAGAAGCTGCAACGGCTGAAACTGACGGCCGGACCATAGGTACTCTCGTCGTTTCCACCACGATAGACGTTGACAGGAAGGCCCAAGAAGCGGTTAAAATGGCAATCAGACACGGCAAGATGCCCCACATTGTAGCGTCCTTTGTCGTCGCGCTCCCAGCCATAGTCAATGCCTGTGCCTGCAATATCGCTGAAATTGCAACCTGTTATTACCACACTGTCAGCAAAAGTGGCCTTAAGTCCGCGAATGGCACTGCAACCACTCTCACCGAAATTTGTAAAATTACAATTGCTTACCGATAATTTGTAGGGCCGAAGCATTATCGCAGCCGACGAGATGGCAGCCGCAGCCTGAGCCTTTTCTGGCATAAGACTACCGTCAAAGGTAATGCCGCTAACGGTGAGACTACCTCCATCAGCTATGGTTATCATGTTGCCTGGCTCCTCAGAGGCATATCGCAGCGTGTCGTGTTGGCCCTTCAGCGTTACGGCACGGTCGATAACGATGGGCCGTTGCAGCAGATATGTGCGCCCGGGAGACAGTGTTATGGTGGTGTCGGGCCGCAAAGTCTCCACCGAGGCAGTAACAGTGTTGGGCCAAGAGGCGCCTTTGCCGGCACAAATCTCAGCAAATGAAGGAATTTTGGGCACTTTCACCTTGCCACGGCTAAAGCCTTCGAAGCTGGTCTTGCCGGAAATCTGGAGCTTATTGCCTGAACAAGACACCTGAGAGGCCGCATCGACATAGATGAATGGGCGGGTAGCGGTGTCGTTAAGCATTTCATTGTTCTCAAACTTAATGTCCTTGGGAGCCAAAGTACGCTCCTGATCGTGGCCGGTACCAAGCTCCAGATGAGCACAATCTATAAATCGGTTGCCCTGAATGAGTATATTCT
>CAZUWO010000155.1:0-6085 GCA_964623995.1 uncultured Prevotella sp.
AATGTCCATGATGATGGCAACTGGTCGTATGAAAAGTCTGAGTATTGTTCCATAGAGGCAAAGTTAATAAGATTTTTATAAAAATATTGTTTATTTCAAAGGAAATACTTAAATTTGCAGAGTTATGGCATATCTGAGTAGTGTTATAGAAAAGACAAAGGCTTTTGTAGAGTCTAAATCAAAAGACGAGCGTAAAGAATATGGGCAATTCTTTACGACGGATAAGACTGCGCAATTCATGTCTTCTATATTCGAGATAGATACGAATAAAGCCAGATTGAATATCCTTGATGCCGGTGCTGGTTCGGGTATATTGACAGTTGCACTTGTTGACCACCTACTAGAAATTGGCTATAAGGGAGAGATTAACGTTACCTGCTATGAGAACGATACAAAGATATTGCCAATACTTAGTGATAACCTTGCAGAACTTGCCAATGATGTGACGATTTTTAAATACAAGATTATCGTAGACAACTTCATTACCTCAGAGCCATTTGGCGGGTTCTTTCAAGGTGATGAAGAGTATGATTTGGTTATCGGCAATCCTCCATACAAGAAGATTGCTTCTGATTCTCCCGAAGCTGTCCACATGAAGGAAATCTGTTACGGTGCTCCTAATCTCTATTTCATGTTCATGGCTATGGGAGTGCAAAAACTCAAACATGACGGTCAGCTCGTATATATTATACCCCGTTCATGGACTTCAGGAGCATACTTCACTAAGTTCCGCAGATGGTTGTTTGCAAGGACTGTCATAGAACGCATCCATTTGTTTGGCAGCCGTGACAAAGTATTTGACGGAGAGTCTGTCTTGCAAGAGACAATGATTATCAAGATTTGTAAGACTACCAAAAAGCCAAAGAAAGTTGTGATGTCTTTTTCAGAGACTTCTGATTTTTCTGACGTAACATCTATCGCTGTGGATTACAATACTATCGTGGCTAAGAACAGCTACGTCTACCTTGTAACAAATAACGAAGAGATAGTTTGTCTTGATTCATTAAAAGGTCTTGGAAGCACTCTCGTCAGCGATGGTCTGCCCATGAAAACTGGAATTATTGTAGACTTCAGAACTCGTGATGTATTAAGAAATGATGATAATGAGCCAAATACATATCCTTTACTATATTCTCAGCATATTAAGGATGGCAAGATTGTTTGGCCAGTCGGTAAGGAGAACGAATATATTTGTACCAATCGAAAAGGTTATCTTCAAGAGAATACGAACTATGTGCTTGTTAAGCGTTTTACTGCCAAAGAGGAACACAGACGACTGCAATGTGGAATATATTTGAAAAAAGACCATCCAAACTTTAAATATATCAGCACACAGAATAAAGTCAATTATGTTCTTTGTCAAGAAGAAGATGAGGCTTTAGGCGTTTACTGTCTGCTCAATTCTTCTATCTATGACTTATACTATCGAATCCTCAATGGCTCAACTCAAGTAAACTCTACAGAGATTAATAATATGCCAGTGCCCGACAAGTCTACAATCAAAGAAATGGGCAGAAGGTTAAGAGGAGAAGGACTGACAACTGATGTTTGTGACAAAATAGTATCGCAATGGATAAACTAACGACTGTTAAGAAATTATTGTCTGATGTTGGAATGCCAGAACAGCAACAATCGGATTTGTGTGCATTGACATTGTTAGGATTGGCAAACTTGAAGGAAGGAGATTCATTCAAGAAAGCCACTAATGAATGGATAAGAATTCACGATGTTATCCAATTCGTCAATGAAAACTATAATGCAACTTACGCAGAAAACTCACGCGAGACCTTCCGTAAACAGGCAATGCATCATTTTCGTAATGCTGCTCTTATAGAGGACAATGGCAAAGCTACTAATAGTCCGAACTACAGATATAGGATTACAGCTGAATTTTTGAACGTCATCAAGGCAGTGGGTACTCGGAAGGCAAAAAATGTATTGAAAGCATTTACATCGAACCATGAGAAATTGGTTGATATGTATGCTTCAAAGAAATCAATGCCAATGATGCCTGTGAAAATCAATAATAAAGATTTTGTTTTGTCACCTGGCTCACACAATCAGTTGCAGAAAGCTATATTGGAAGAATTTGCACCAAGGTTTGCACCAAATTCTGAATGTCTCTATGTAGGTGATACTACAAATAAAGATTTGGTAAAGAACATAGAGAAGCTATCTGAACTTGGTTTTGAGATTACTCTTCACGATAAAATGCCAGATGTGGTACTTTATCGTGAAGATAAGAATTGGCTCTATTTTATAGAAGCCGTAGACTCTGTCGGTCCAATGAGCCCGGAGAGAATACTTGACATTAATCGTATGACGAAGAATGTTTCGTGTGGCAAGATATTTGTTTCCGCATTCTTGGACTTCAAGAAATACAAACGATTCTCTGAGCAACTTGCATGGGAGACAGAAGTTTGGATTGCCGAAATGCCCGATCATATGATTCACCTTAATGGTGATAAGTTTCTTGGTCCGAGATAACGACATCATGCCGTTATCTGACTGCGGTATTGCGCTGGTGTCATGCTGGTTTCTTTCTTGAACAGGCGGCTCATGTGCTGCGGATACTGGAAACCAATCTGATAACTAACCTCGGTGATGGTCTTGCTTGGGTCGGCAAGGAGCTCCTTTGTGGCATCAATGACGTGCTTGTGGATATAGTCTATTGCCGTCTGACCGGTTTCTTTCTTTATAAGGTCGCCGAAATAGTTCGGCGAAAGGCAGAGCTCTGAGGCACAATAGTTGACCGTCGGCAAACCGCGGTTCATGTTGTTCTGCTTAAAGTAATTGTCGAGCAATGCTTCAAACTTGGTAAGCAACTCACTGTTTATCGGCTCACGGGTAACGAACTGGCGCTCATAGAAGCGTTGGCAATAGTTGACAAGGATTTCGATGTATGAGCAAATCAATTGACGGGTCATACGGTCTATATCGTGATTAAGTTCGCCATTGACAAGCTTCAGACACTCGATGAATGTCTGGCGCTCTTTCTCAGAGAGGTGCAGAGCTTCATTAACCTGGTAAGAGAAGAAACCGTAGTTCTTGATGTTCTTGCCAAGGGATGTGCCACGGATAAACTCAGGGTCGAAGAACAAGGCGTAGCCCTGTGGTTGGAAGATATGTCCATTGTCTTCTATACCAATAACCTGACCCGGAGCAAGGCAAACAACGTCACCCTTATTATAGTCGTATTTGGTATTGCCGTAAATCATCTCGCAGTTCTTCTCATCCTTGAGAAAGATTGCGTAGAAGCTCATGGTGTGGCGCATAGGGTACATGGGCTTACATTTGTTCATGTCTATGACGCTGACCAATGGGTGAAGGGTTTCTACACCGAGAGTATCATTGAAATCCTGTATTGTCTCAAAATTCATAATCGTCTTCTGCTGCTCCATATCATTGCCGAGTTTTATTCGTTGGCAAAGATACTGATTAATTTAGAATTATCCCTTTTATCTCTTTACTTTTTTACTTTTTCAAGCCATTCATCAACCTGGCTCATTCCACCACGGACGTTGTGACCGGCGATTGAGAAGGCATCAGTAACGTCGGCTTTTGGATAAAGTTCTTGCAAGTCTTCAACTACGCTGCCGAGTCCACTGCCTTCATGGGTAGTGAATGGAATGATGGTCTTACCGTTTAGGTCATACTTCTTGAAGAAAGTGAACATCACACGTGGATAGGTTCCCCACCAAACCGGTCCGCCGACAAAAACGGTGTCGTATTTATTGAAGTCCTTGACTTCGCCTTTGAATGCCGGGAGCTCGTTATTTTCCGCTTCTTTTTGGGCTACTTCTGTCAGTTGCTTGTATGGCATGTCATAGCTCTTCACTGGAACAATCTCGAAGATGTCTGCACCGGTTACCTTCTGAATCTCGTCAGCAACGAGCTTAGTGTTACCTACCTTTATGTTGCCAACACTATAGTTCTCACCTGCATGGGAAAAGAAAACTATCAGCGTCTTGCCATCTTTATTGGCAGGAGTCTGTTTTGCTTCGCTTGTCTTTGCAGAGTCATTTTCTGCGTTGCTATTGACATTCTGAGCCTTATTGCCATTGCATGAAACTGAAACAAGCAAACCCGTAATTAATAGAGCAATATATTTTAGTGCTTTCATATTTAAAATAATTTTATGCTATTCTTGTATTGTGTAAAACTACTAAGGTCGGCTGGTGGCTTATCTTCCAAACATTTCTGAATGAGGCAGTATTCTTGCCCGTCATAATGGTCATAACCTCATCAAGATAGGCACTTGACATCCCCATGCGCTTTGCCATTATTGCTGTTGAAGGAAGCCGTTTGCCAGAGTTGAAATTATTGCTTATCATCATTTCAACATTCTCAGGAACATTCTTGTATTGCTTTTCCCTTAAAAATATCTGGTGTCTGTAGAAACGCTCTGCAAAGTCAAGAAGTACGTGAAGTCCGTCGCTGAGAAGGTTCCTTGTGGTATCGTCGATATTCTCCTGAAGTTCCTTTTTAAGCATAAAGGCAATCTCCTGCCATTTCTTCAAGTCGCTTACAGATATATGTAGACTCTCATTCTCATTGAAATAGAAATAAGGATATTTGTCGGCTACCCTGCCGAAATAATCGTTATCGAAAGCAATGATGCCAAGGCAGTCGGTGAGGTCGAGCTTATTCCCCGGAGCATAGAAACTGATAGTTGCTGCGCGGAAATCATTGAGGCTGCGCCCAAACTTCTCGTTCTCACGGCTGGTATTGGCACGGAAAATAATAACGTGGAAGGCGCACTTCTCGCAGTCGAACATCTCCGGCTTGTCAATGACTGTAAGCAACGGATGGTCTGTGCCCCACTTCATAAGGTCGTTGAGTTCGCTTATTGAGTAAATCATGGTGTATGAGTTTGTAAGTATATAAGTTTGTGAGTTTTTAAGCTCTTAATAAGTCTATCCATTTTAAAAGCTCAAAAACTAATAAACTCAAGAACTAAAAAACTTAAAAGACTAATACGTGCTTGCCACAGCCCTTGTCATCAACCATTTGCCATTCTTATTCTCAAGACTTATCTTCAACTGTAATGGCCAAGTATGTTTACCGCCACCGAAAACTGCTGCATTGACACGGCTCTGACCGGTTATAGTTGCTTTATCTTCTGATACGTTATTGAAAATAAGATTTTCAGTCTCAGCCTTATAATAGTTTAATGTGCCATCGGCAATAGCCTTGAGATAAACTGCTTTGGGCTGGTGCATGCCGGTCATGTGGACGAGTTCAAAATCATCGGAGAGCATTTCGCCAAGCGACTTTACATCTTTGGCTATCATCAGGCGATACATCTTCTCGTATAGCATAGTAATCTGCTGTTCAACTTCTTTTGTTTCCATATTCTTCATTTCAATTTGTTTTGCATAATTACCCTGACCGCAAACGGCAAGGGTAACTAATGCTAATATTAATGTGAGCAGTTTACGCATCCTATTTTTCAGCCTCTGCAAGTTTCTCTTTTGCCCAACGTTCAATCTCGCTTTCCATATTACGGATGTCAGAGCCTCTCCAAGCTGCGCCTACAAAAACCATCGCATCTTTGTAGCGGTCACGGAGTTCCTTGTCGGTTTTAAGCTTACCACTGCCTTCACTTGTATTGAAAGGTATCAGTATCTTGTCTTTGAGGTTATAGTGGTCGAAGAACGTATTGATAATTGGAGGATATGTGCCCCACCAGAGGGGATAACCTACAAAGATGATGTCGTAATCCTCAAGGTTATCAAGCCACTTCTTTGGTTGGACTTTCTCACCGCTTCGCATCTCATCGCGTGCCTCATAAATCATCTTCATGTGGTCTGGATTGTACTTCTTTGTAGTTTCAATCTCAAAGATGTCGCCACCAACTGCTCTCTGAATAAATTTAGCTGCTACTGCTGTATTACCTTCTTTGAGGTCAACAACCTGCATTCCCTTCCATATTGTCTGACCCTTCATAGAGAAGTAAACAGTCAGGATCTTCTTGTCGTTTGAATTCATAATTTTACCTTTACTTCATGCACATCTTGAATATCTTCACGATGTCTTCCTTTGCCAGTGGCTTGAAGGCATGCATTGTGCCGCCATTCTTAAC
>CAZUWO010000156.1:0-6077 GCA_964623995.1 uncultured Prevotella sp.
TATAATAACTACACAGTTTGCGCGTACGTGTATAAAAGTCACTTGTCCTGCCTGTAGCAATATTTCTATCGAGCTTCAATGTATCAGGCGTACCATTTATGTCCGTGAAAGATATAAAAGCATCTTTTATATTATTGTCCCATGTCAAGAATTTCAATACAAGCCTATTGCCAAACATGAAATGGCTCGACACAATGCGAGTAAACATCTGGACAGCTTCATGAGTATCTGTATACGGTCTCTCATATACCGTTTGGGAAAGACTTTCCTTGCCGCCACCACTAACCTCGCATACACTTACAGCATAAGAAGCATCCTGTAAGTTTGGAATCTCACAATCGGTGACTCCACTGTCCAAAAGTACAGAGTCGCTTACGCCATCGGCGCTCCATTTTACTTTAACATGCTTGATTATCGGATCAGAGCTGTTTTTCCAGTTGACGATCAACCTTTTCCAGCCTGGTTTTACAGTAAGGTCAGTTGCGGCGCCTACGTACCTTACTTCACCATCACCATTATATTTGTCAAGAGTGTCCATGATGTCTCCACATCCCACAAGAAGAAACGTGGCAAAACACATAAAGGCAACACTTTTTATAGCTGATAGTATTTTCATTGTGCACTTCATTTTTTAGTATAAACCTCAAGTTCTTGCATCGTAACGTAATTAGACACGTTGGTCCCCGACGACCTTTCCCTTGTAAAAAAGGTTCTATTGACTATTATTTTCAAATACCTATAACCATCACCTTGGCCATCCGCAGGAAAGGTCACCGCTAAATAGAGAGGATCTGCTGCATCCATTTCTGCCTTCGAACTATAAGTTGGTAACGTTTGTTTAGAATTAGTATCGTACCAATCCCAAAAACAATTTTTACACCATCGCGAAGATCTTTCTATTGTTCTGTTCTGACTATATGATCCCAAGCGTACCCACGATTTAGAATCCCAATCTCCTGCCGTACCTCCATCATCCTTTGCTCCGTACACATCTACATCGCATGGAAGTTTTGAAATATAATTGTAATCAAATATTGGGCTGTATGGAGTATGGTGTCCAACTACATAGCGACCGTCAGGCTCTCTATTCTCAGCTTGAAGTGCTGCATACATCCTTACCTGTGCTGTAAGACGATCATGCCCCATATCTATATACATAGGATCACCTACAGCAGCAGGACCTGCTAAAGCAAAATAGTATTCGTTTGAATCTCTATTGTCAAACCATGTACTACCTTTGGTATCACCATCAAAAAGATATTTAGCACCAAGAAAATATGCACTATCCTCAATGCATGAGTTCCAAGAAAACGTAAATTCTGATGGCGGCAATATAACAGTGTTATACGACGCAATATCAGGATAGACCTCCTGCTTTACCATATATCCACGGTAATCCTCTGTACGTATAACGATTGTATTCACATCTTTCCCCGATTTTGGCTCAAATGTCAAAGTATCCTTGCCAGGCTTTATAGCAAAACTCTCGAGCAGTATTGTATCGGGCTGGTTTGTATATGGATTGGTGCCAAGATAAAACACGTGTGCCATGCCACTTGAGCCTTCTGGGTTGTCTGTCGTTACAGAGAAGCCATTCCAACCAGAGGCAACCTTCACGTCTTTGAAAAAAGTAATCGGTCCAGAATCAGCAGTGGAGAAGGTTACATTTACAGGAGAAGATTCTTCGCCGTTGCGCTTTACTAACCTCACCTGACCATTGATATTGGTCTGTGCCTCATTGAATCCAACCAACGTTAGAGAGTCACAGAGGGCACTGCCACTCACAATACATTCCTTGCCTGCATAATCTTTATATCTTATATTAACTCCCACTACATCCTCATCGTCGGGAAGTGAGTAATGCATTACAGCACCTCCTGCTATAGGACGGAAAGAAAAAGCCTCAGCCCCTATGCCTGGAGAAAAAGAGGCTGTGTCATCCTTGCAGGAGTATAGCGCAAGCAATAGAACGGCACAAATGCTTTGTATAAATATCTTTGTTCTCATGTTGTTGCTTTTTACTTTAAAGGCAATTACCTTATTAGTTTATTATTAATTATTCGCACCCCATCCAGGATTCTGCTTAACCCCAGAGATAAGAACTTCCTCAGAGCGGATGGGCCAGAAGTAATCACGTGGCGAAACGAACCTACGCTTCGACCATACTATCACAGGTCCATCATAGTTATTGTAGAACGTCTGATTATTAGTGCCAAGAACATTCCAGCCATACTGTGGAGAGTTAAGCTCCTCAGGAGCAGTCATCCATCTGCGAAGGTTCCAAAAACGTCTTCCTTCAAAAGCGAATTCAATGTTCCACTCTCTACGTATTATATCCCTCATGCCTTCCTTGGTGTCTACGTTCTCCGGATGCTTACCATAGGTTCTCCATGCAGTCCTTACATCAGGGATACCTGCACGCTTCCTTACTGCATCAATCATATCATAAACATGCTCGTTTGGCTTGTCAAGATATTCATTCCAAGCCTCAGCTGCCATCAAATAAACTTCTGCAAGACGGAATACTATCATTTCATCATTAGAACCAACCGATGCTGTATAATTCTGCAAAGCAACTGTAGGAACAATACCCTTCTTTACCCAAATACCAGATATATTTTGAGCGTATGTACTGTTTATCTGATTTATTTTCACGCCAATGTTACCATTTCGCTTGGAATTTACAAGCAAGGCTACATCAGCAAGTGTTCCATTAAGTCTTGCAGGCTGAACCCAGTACAACCCATCAGGGGCAAGGTCGGCATAATATCTTGGCTCACGCCTTCTGTTTACAGTCAGCACGTCTCTGTTAAGCGGCACAACATCACGATAGCGTGAATCTGCCTCCTTGCTAAGCCTATAGGGATCAGACAACCATTGTTTATCCTCCTCCATAGGCAAACCATTCTCAGTATAGAACATGTTTACCATTTTGATACTTGCGCCTAAACATCCATTCACACTTCTGTCATAGTAAGCTCCATCTTGAAACGACTGTGCAAAAGCAGGTACTCGGTATTCTGCGCAATTGCCAAATCCACTTGTCTCAAATGCGAGTATAGACTCTTGATTGCCGTAGTGCCAATCGAGCGACGACTGCCTTATGTCAAGAATAGTATTAAGCAATGGTGTAGATCTTGTATTGCTTCCAGAGTAGAGTTGTTTGCCTGCCCTTAGGCAATAGTCTAAGGCTTCATCAGCGGCAACGGCAGCCTTATGCCATTTTTCTTTGTCATACTCAGGGAACAGCTTTACACCATTCCTATTGGTAAAGTTTGCCATTTGCTCATTGCCATTGAAAAGAGGAGATGCCGCATATAACAACGTGTAAGCTTTCAGTGTGGCAGCAGCCTCACGGTTATAATAAGCATAATGCGTAGTCTCCTGCTGTTGCATTGAAGGCAAGTCGGCTATAGCTTCGTCACACAAGTTGACAATAGCATTGACGCAACTGTCTATCGGTGACCTCGGCTGCTGCATTTCCTTATATGAGCTACTTACATCTATATTCTTAGGCACAAGCACGATAGGGCCATAGCGACGCATCAACTCAAAATAAAGGTGAGCTTTCAATGCTTTCACTTCTGCTATCCATATTTTCTTTTCAGACTCTGAGATAGTCATACAGTTGGGGCAATTCTCTATAAAGATGTTACAGTACCTGATGCCCGCATAGAACCTGTCCTTAGCCCAAATATCCATATACGGATCCGAGGCTCCTTGCACACCATCGCCTAAAAAAAGTCCCTTTCCCAGGTCTGGATATACAGATTTATATCGAACTGCAACATTACGAAAATACTGTCCAGCTACATACTCGTCAGCTCCCAAGTATCCTGGAGCCTCTGCAAACCCAGCTACCTCCTTCACCAAAAACGTATAACACGTCTTAAGCCACTGGTAAGCATCATCACGCTGTTCAAACGTATTCTCTATATTATCAACATCATTTTTAGGCACTACATCAAGGTAGTCGTTACATGATGCCAGTAAAAAAGCGAACGGAATGATTGCCAATAAAATATTCTTTCTCATAATCTCTCTTATTAAAAGCTTACGTTCACACCCAAGGTGTAAGTTCTCTGAATAGGATAGTTGAAACCATCCTCACCAAGCTCTACATCCCAGTCATGGAAGTTGGTTATGATGAATGGGTTGTTTACACGCACATATAACTTCAAGTTCTTCAAGCCTATTTTCCGGCATACACCCATAGGCAAATTATATGCAAGATCCATCTGTGTACATCTCAAGAAATGGCAATCACGCATGAACCATGAACTTTTGCGCACCTCATTGTTATTTGAGTTATACCAATCTTCCTGCGGATTGTGCTGTGTGATACTGTAGGTTGAAAGCCTCGGCCAAAAAGCATGGGTATTTTGGTTGTCGTCACTCCAGTGGTCGTCCCAAATATGCTTCAGCAAAGCATGGTCGTTATAGAACGGAGTAATTGCTGCAGGATTCATAAAAAACGATCGCTGACCCGAGCCTTGGAAATATATGTCAAACTCCCAACTCTTATAATTGATGAAAGCATTGAAACCATAGATAAGGCGCGGTGTCTCTGGATAACCTATGTATGTAGCATCATTCACATCTATGACACCATCATTATTGAGGTCACGATACTTTATGTCGCCAGGCATGACGTCACCATCCTGACGTGGAGAATTGTCAATTTCTGCCTGGTCACGGAACAAGCCTTCGGCAATGTATCCTATAGGCTGGGAAATCTCATTTCCTTTTCTTCTTTGCCAAGCAGGCTTGTTATCAGCTTCTTCGATTTTTCTGTATGATACCTTATTATAGGTAAGCGTACCATTGAGAATAAACCAAAAATCTTTCGACACCATCTCCTGTATCTTAGCCGAGAGGTCAACGCCCCTTGAATAAGTTTCACCAATGTTGGCAAGCTGATTAACCTCTATACCTACAGCTGCTGGCACGGTAGTACGAGTAGAAAGAATATTATGGCGATATTCTTTGTAGACATCTGCCTGCATTTCAAAGACTCCCTTAAACATCTTCAAATCCAAGCCAAGATTATATTGCTCGGCTATCTCCCACTGTATATTCGGATTTGCATAATAAGTAATAATGTTACGACTATATGGACTAGAGCCTGCAAATGCCTGCGGATTATCAGCAGCTACACGACCTATTGACGGTAAGAAGACAAAACGTGGGGTAGATATAATACCATCATTACCCACCTTACCGTAAGATGCCCTAATCTTTAGGTAGTTTACAATATTGCTTATTTTCTTCATCCACGGCTCACTTGACGCAATCCACGCTACGCCACCGGCAGGGAAGAAACCAAAGCGATGCTCTTTTGCAAACCTTTCCGAGCCGTTATAACCAAAACTGAATTCTCCGAAATAGCGGTCAAGGAAACCATAACTTGCACGTGCCGAAAAGGTAAGATTACGCCTCGGTTGTCCATTTAAGACATCTCTAATCGGTGTAAAGGTAGTATTCTGCATCTCTGCAACACCTGTAATTGATGTCTGGTGCATATTCTTGTCTGGGCCACCCCATGCCGCGGTATGAAGTATCATACCTGTAAGAGTGGTATTTGTAACAGTCTGGTGTGCACCCTCATAAGCAGAGAGAGTCTTTTTCGGTGGTTGCCCCATATAAACACTCGTAAGCTCATGTTTACCAGTTTCTTGGTCATAACCAGTCAAAGCGTAATAGTACGGATTTGTCGTGAATCTGTTGGTATAATATCCAGTCTGCACTATCGAAGCCCTTGCGCGCACTTCAAGTCCCTTTACCAACTGCGACAATTTCTGCATATACCATGCCTGATTGGTGGTTGAATACCTTGTACGATCCAAATAGCCAGCATGTATGACAGCATACGGATTAGTTTTATGCGACTCAGTGGTGCCGAAAAGAATATGCGGCCAATTGTTGGCATCATCGGCAGGGTATGTAGGAGCAAAATCTACAGGTGAAGCGTTGAAAGCTGCCGAGTAGGCCGATTGTTGGCTTGTCTGCGGACCGTGATATTTGTCTACCGTCGTCACAGAGTTTACTACGAGCTGTATTCCAGCCGCCAAGTCTAT
>CAZUWO010000157.1:0-6075 GCA_964623995.1 uncultured Prevotella sp.
CCGCCAAGATGAAGTTCTTGAAATATGAAGGAAGCGTTGATCCTACCGACATGGGGTCGTTTGGGAACATCTTCCATTGGAAGGGGTTGACTCTCAACGTGTTTATAACCTATTCCTTCGGCAATGTAATACGCCTCGACCCCGTGTTCAAGTCACGTTACACCGACCTGTCGTCTATGACCAAAGAGTTCCGTAACCGATGGGTGCGGCGTGGCGACGAAGCTCATACCGACATACCAGTCATAGCAAGTCTACGGCAAGTAAACAACGATTCACATTTAAGTTATGCCTACAACGCTTACAACTACTCTACAGCACGCATAGCAAAGGGCGACTTCATACGCATGAAGGAAATATCTCTTGGCTATGACTTCGGCAAAGAGTTAGTCAACAAGGTCGGACTCAATTCGGCATCGCTTAAATTGCAAGGAACCAACTTATTCCTGCTGTACGCCGACAAGAAGCTCAACGGACAAGACCCGGAATTTTTCAATACCGGTGGCGTAGCCGTTCCTATGGCAAAACAATTCACACTGACATTGAAGCTTGGTTTATAAAAAAGGAGGAGACAATGATGAAAACAACAAGAATATATTCTTTCCTGCTTGCGCTGCCTCTCTTTGCAGTGTTTGCATCTTGCAACGACTATCTTGACAAATCGCCTGACAACCGTACAGAGGTTGACAGCGAAGACAAAATTGCCAAGCTCTTAACCTCGGCAACCTTCACTGGCAGCTACCTGCTCATCAACGAATACATGTCTGACAATGTAGACAACTTAGGCGACGACAATCCGTACACCACACGTTTTTATGACCAAGTGTACAATTGGGAAGACGTTACTGAGACCAACAACGAGTCACCAGAAGAACTTTGGCAAGATTGCTATTCCGGCATAGCTTCAGCCAATGAGGCTCTGCAAACTATAGATAATCTTGGTAACATAGAAGACCAAACGGTGAAGGTTAAAGAATGCAAGGCTGAAGCTCTGCTTTGCCGCGCCTTCAACCACTTCATATTGGTAAACGAGTTTGCCAAGAATTACAATTCGGCTACCAGCGCAACAGATCCAGGCGTGACCTATATGGAGAAGCCTGAAAAAGACTTGATAGTAAAATATAAACGCAACACCGTTGCAGAGGTCTACGACAAAATCGACCGCGACATTCAAGAGGCATTGCCGCTTGTTGGCGACACCCACCTTGATGTCCCCAAGTATCACTTCAATACCCAGGCAGCTTACGCCTTCGCCGCAAAGTTTTACCTGTTCTATGAGAAATGGGATAAATCAGTTGAATACGCAACGCAAGCCTTGGGTTCTGTAGCCTCAAACATGCTCCGTGACTGGAAGTACATGAGCACAATGACGCAAGAAGAAAATGCCATTACTGAACATTACGTCGACGCAAGCCTTAATGCAAACATCCTGTTGGGGGTCAATTATTCTTTGATGGGACTTTGGTCTCGTGGTTATTCTTATGGTGCTAAATATTCTCATGACAGGTATATTGCAGAAACAGAGGATATTCTTGCTACGCAGATTTTCGGCTCACCGAATACGTTTTACGAGGGAGCAAAAGTGTATTCTGGCACTAATTTCAACAAAGTTACCCTTTGGAAACTACCATATTATTTGGAATATACCAATGCAGAAAAAACCATAGGCTATATCCATAGCGTAGTGCCACTGTTTAAGTCTGACTTAACTTTGCTTGAGCGTGCAGAAGCTTACATTATGCTGAAACAATATGACAAAGCATGTGAGGATATGAACACATGGATTCATAATTTCTCAAATGTAACCATTTCGATAACGCCAGAGTCTATACAGGCTTTTTTTAATTCTATGAACTATGCAGAATGGAATAATTCTAAAATGAAAAAACACTTACATCCTGCATTTTCAATTGACTCGGAAGGAAGTATACAGGAAACTATGCTTCAGGGAGTACTCTCCCTAAAAAGATTGGAGAACCTTGGAGAAGGACAGCGCTGGTGGGACATAAAACGCTATGGAATAGAAATATGGCGTCGGACATTGGACATCTACGGGAAGCCAGCAGTACTCACAGATAATCTTACAAAAGATGATCCACGACGTGCCATACAAATTCCACAAAGGGTGGTTGCAGCAGGATATGAGGCAAACCCAAGGTAAATATGTATAAATCTCTGTATCAAAAACAAAGCCATGAAAATAAACAAACAATATAAAATGGTGCAGATAGTAGCAAGGCATATAGCTGTGCTTTTGCCATTGTTTATTTGTACTTCTCTTCTCTTAGGGTTATCATCATGCTCTGACGATGATTTATCGGATGATAGTGTCATCAATACACTTCCAAGAGAGCGTACACCCTTTGACGACTGGCTCGACGCCAATTTCCTTGAGCCATACAATATCGACTTCAAGTATCTTTATGATGACTCGGAGACTGATTTAGATTATTATTTAGTGCCAGCCGACTACAATTGCTCGGTAATAATGGCACATCTGCTTAAGTATGATTGCATCGAAGCTTACGTTGAAGTTGCTGGCGTAAATTTCGTTAGAAAGTTCTTCCCCAAAGAATTCGTAATGCTTGGTACATGGGAATACAGGAATAATCATACCCGTGTATTAGGAACTGCAGAAGGGTCTAAAACAATAATTCTTATGGGTGTCAACTATTTAGCTTCTAATATGTATAATCCGGAATACCTCAATGAGAATTATTTTAAAACAGTTCATCATGAGTTCGTACACATATTGAACCAGACTACAGATTTTCCTACTTCGTTTAATCAAGTTACCGGATCCGCTTATGTTTCTGATAAATGGAGTGATCTACCTTATTCGCAGATTTATGCTTCAAGAGGCTTTGTCTCTGACTATGCTCAAAGTGAGGCGAAAGAAGATTTCGCAGAAACAGTTTCTGTATATCTAACCAGTTCTACTGACAGTTGGAATGCCCTTTTGGAAAAAGCAGAGACCGGAGTAGATGCTAAAGGAAATACAGGTCGACAACTAATAGAGCTAAAAGTTAAGATAGCAAAGGAATACTTGTGGAATTCATGGAAAATTGACCTTGAAGCCCTCCGAGCATCTGTACAAAGAAGAGGTAATGACATTGCTGGGAACAAAGTAGATTTAACCAACCTGTCGTTAAACAATTAAAACAAGTAAGACCATGAAAACAAAAAGATATAAACTACTGTTGCTTTTGATTCTTCAAGCACTACTTTTGCAATCATGCTTGAAAAACCAAGAAGATTCTTTCTCTGAAAATGCAAGTCAAAGGTTGATAGATTTGACAGAACAGACATCTGAAACCTTAGTTAGTTCGGAAAACGGCTGGGTACTTGATTATTATTTTGGCAATACAGTAACTGTTGGTGGTTCTGCCATGACTCTTGTGTTTAAGGATGGCATTGTAAAAGCCTACGGTGAGCTTGACACCACAAAAGTCTATGAAAGCCATTGGTCAATGAAAGGGAACAATAGTGCAGTACTATCATTTGACACTTACAATCCTTTGTTACATGCCTATGCAACACCTACAAGCACCAGATATGAAGGCTATCAAGGAGACTTTGAATTTACAATAGACAGCATTGCTAATAATGAAATCTATATACACAGTACGCGCAATGAGATTCCAATGGTACTGAGACGACTTGACAAGAGCTACAAGCAGTATGTAAAGGATGAAGTCTCTCAGGTCAAAGGCAATTATCTAGAAAGGGCTACTGCAAATATAGATGGCACTGACGTAACGATAGCATACGACTGGGAAAATCGTGTTGCAAATATCTCCTATCTGTCAGAAGGAGATACAACAAAGGTTTCCATGCCTTTTACATATACAGATAAAGGCATTCGCTTCTTTAAACCCGTAAATATCACAGGAAAAAAGCTGAGTAACTTTGAGTTTGTTGATGATGACGTTATGGAAAACGTACATTATAAAACACTTGATCCTGAATCTTCAGAAGTAGTATTTAATGCAAAGTATAGAGACGGGTACAAGCACAGGGATGCTTGGGGCGGCGATTATATCTTTACCTATTATGCCGATCACGATAAGACATCATTGGTAAACCAAAAAGTAACACTTACATATAGGCCAGATAGTCTTGACTATGTAATGACAGGTTTTAAAACTATAGAAAAAAAGAATCGCCCAGTACGTCCAATTCCGATAAAAATAGAGTGGGACAGAAGTACAGGCTTGTTACAAATGAAGCCACAAATTATTGAGGAATACCCTTATAGGAAGCGTTATAACTTAGTGATGTGGTTTGAGTTCAACTATCCTAATTCAAATGATCATTTACGCAATAAGCGTGGTGGATTTGCATTCGTAACGATACAAGATTCTATAAATAAAAATGTTTATCATTGGGGTAACAATGGAATAGCCTTTATGACTAATCTGGAAGGTGAAAAAAGATGGGCAGACTCATTCTTGTTCATCTGTCAATACCAAAACGAAAAAGGTACGCCACTGTTTTTCCCAGAAGAATACCCTCATATTTATTTCATCCAATCTTTAACAAAAAAATAGAAAGGAAATAGAAATGAAACATATATTGAAAGCAGCTATAGTCATACTATGCTTTTGTATCGTATGGGCATGCAGCGACTCTGACAATCCGTACGAGAATGGACAAAGCATAACAATCCAAAGTATGGATATATTCTTTACTCCTGCAGCCTCGTCAGGTAAGATTATTGTAAGCTCACCCAATGAAGTCATGGCTAAATCTTCTGCTTCGTGGTGTAAAGTTCAAAACATAAATGGTGGCTCGATTACATTAGAAGCAGATGCCAATACATCTCTTGAGGGACGTACAGCAGTTATATCTATTTATTCGTCAAACGATTCTGTATCTGTTACGGCACAGCAGGAAGGTCTCGTGTTTACCATTATAGCATCTAATATAATAACAGATGATGATGCTGGTAGTCGGACTTTTGACCTACAGCATAATTTTGACGGTGGGGTAAAATTGTATTCCTCGGCAGACTGGCTAAGGTGGGCTATCGAAGGGAATCATTTCATCATTAATTATGATGCCAATAATTCTGGACATAAACGCTCTGCCTATGTTTATTATACAGTTGCTGGTTTCAAGGATTCTATTTTAGTACAGCAAGTAGATTTCAACAAGGATTTTGCTGGGAAATACAAAATACGCAGTAGTAATTCAGCTGTAGACGGCATGATATTCTCTCTGTACGAAGATCGTTTGGTATTTGACGATTATAACCAAACAATAGAAGGAAAGTTTGACACTAACAAGGGTACGTTTACTACATCTTACGGTCAAAAAACAGGTACTCCTGAAAAGTTTATCTCCTTAGAACCACATTTGCCCTCATCATATTCCCAATATAATATAAATTTGGAAGCCCTTACCGAGAGGAGTAACTCTGGCTGGCATTACCCTAATATGGAAGATCATACATTTGGTCCTAATACCGGCACATTGGTAATCACATTTAGTTATGACGAAGTGACGGGCAAGCACATTGGTACACTTTCGGGCAAATATAATGGCTGGGATATTAATGGCTTACAGTTTGGTGTTTTCGAAGAAGTAAATACCCCATTCTTATATCATGGAAAAGCTTTGCAATTTCCTAACGCTCACTTTGAGAAATAAACCCTTAAAATAGAACATGGCCTTTCTCTCTCCCGGCCATGTTTTTCTTGGCATACCCGCAAATACTCTCTCTCGGGTATGCCTTTTTATATGCCTAAACAATAATGACGCGTGCCTCATAAGCAGCAAGGCAACATCAAACATCAAAACACTTTAGTTACGACCCTGTTACGGCGTATGTAAGAAGTACGCACGCCGTACGTAATGAGCACATACGCCGTACGTAATGAGCACATACGGCGTGCGTAATGAGCACACACGGCGTACGTAAGAGACTCACACGGCGTGCGTAATAAGCACATACGGCGTGCGTAATGAGCACGCACGCCGTAACAAGAATCCATGAAGGGAAGCTGCTTCGCTGTCCTAATTCTTAATTTACAAAATTATCAGCCTATGACCAAGCTGACGAGGTACAGCGCTATA
>CAZUWO010000158.1:0-5841 GCA_964623995.1 uncultured Prevotella sp.
TCGCCGAAGCTGTTTTGGAAACTTTCAATGCGCACATAGCCGGTATTATCGTCAAGTATGGTGTATTTCATGCCGGAAACAAGCCGATAGTCGGTACCGATATAACGGTCAATAAGGGTGTCGTTAAGGTTTTGTGGATAGTCTTCGTGCCACGACCAGTAGCGGGCAGTATTGAAAGAGGTATAGATATTTACGTGGCCGTCGCACAGTTCGGCCAGCATGTTCTGCATAACCTCTAGCAATTGCTCGCTCGTCATGCGGTCGTTAACTTGCTGAGAGTATTTGGCGTGAACAGCATTCCAGTCCACTTGCTTGTCGGTAAAGAAGCAATAGTGCTCGTCCATTATGCGCCACAGGGCCTCAAAGTTGCCCGTCGGTGTGTCAGAATATTCATCTTCGTCAACACACGACGCCACAAATGCCAGCAAGAAGAGGCAATATAGGAGTTTAAACTTCATGGCTTTAACGTATTATCTTAAGTTCTCGCACCACGCCAACAACCAATAGATGCTGCCATTCGTGATAGCGTATGTCGTTGAATTTGCTCTGTTGGTAGTCGCCAAGATAGCCTATGCGCAGCTTGAAGCGTCGTAATTTAACGTCGACAGTGAGCATTTGGCGGAGAGTAGGAGCATTAAAAGGCTGCGAAATTACCACATTGTGGTCGTAGTTGCCACGGCTCACAAGCTCGTAATAGCTCTGCCCGAAAGCCGGACTGAAGGCTACGCCGAGCAATGGGGCCGAAATGTCGTAGCCAATGGTTAGAGGCATGCGACCCAAACGGAAGGAATAGGATGCATTGGCAGCGGCAAGAGCTGCCACTCCGGCATGAATCTGCACAGGATTGTTGCCATTCACGGGCAAATAGAGTACTCCCACGTGGCCGGTGGCACCGATGCCGGCACTCAATGTAAACCTTTCGGTGAGCCGTAGCTGACGCATCCATCGGTACTGCAAATCATAAAAGGCTCCAAGCATGTTGTTATCATCGGCCCGGTCGTGCCCATCGGCAACGGCAGCACGATGAACTATGGTGCGATACCACTGCCTTCCGGGGTGGAAACGGTCTATCTGCGACATGAAACCAAGCTGAATACCATGAAATTTTTCGGGAGAGAGGTAGGTATCGAGCATATTGTCGGCTCCTATACTAACCATAGTGGCCCGTCGGACAAGGCGAACGGAGTCGGATTCGGGTTGAGCCGAGGCACAATAGGGTTCTAACAGCAGCAAGACTGTTGCCATTCTTAGCAGGTATTTGGTGCTTTTGAGCTTCATTTTTCAGGTGATTGTCTTTGCAAAGGTAATTTAATCTGATTAAAAATCAAAAGGTTTTGTGTTTTTAATCATATTCCTACAACCCTGATTTGGGAAAATGTTATTACCTTTGCATGTAGGAACGGCCTTTTGAAGGCAAAGAAACAAAAAACGATTACGACTTATGAAACCAACATTGTTACTCTTGGCTGCCGGCATGGGCAGCCGCTATGGTGGGCTGAAGCAACTCGACGGACTGGGGCCTAACGGTGAAACGATAATGGATTACAGCATCTATGACGCTATCCAGGCAGGATTCGGAAAGATAGTTTGGGTTATTCGCAAGGACTTTGAGCAGGACTTCCGCGAGAAGATTCTTAAAAAGTATGAAGGCCATATACCATGTGAGATTGTGTTCCAAAGCCTCGACAAGATT
Source organism: uncultured Prevotella sp. (assembly GCA_964623995.1). Lineage (GTDB taxonomy): Bacteria > Bacteroidota > Bacteroidia > Bacteroidales > Bacteroidaceae > Prevotella. The sequence continues at coordinate 1,694 of CAZUWO010000158.1, forward strand.
CCGGAAGGATACAGTGTGCCTGATGGCAGAACCAAGCCATGGGGCACTAACCATGCCGTGATGATGGCTAAGGACGTGATAAACGAGCCTTTCTGCGTAATAAACTGTGATGATTTCTACAATCGCAACTGCTTCAAGGTGATAGGCAAGTATCTCGCTGAACTGCCAGAAGGTTCTGAAGGCAAATATGCAATGGTAGGATTCCGCGTGGCCAACACCCTATCTGAAAATGGAACCGTGAGCCGTGGCGTATGCGCAAAGGACGAAAGCAATCATCTTACGGCCTGCGTGGAGCGCACCGAGATAGAGCGCAGGGACGGAACCGTACAATATAAGGATGAAAACGGACAGTGGGTGAGCATAAGCGACAACACGCCAGTATCGATGAACGTATGGGGATTCACTCCTGAATACTTCAAATACAGTGAAGAATTCTTCAAGGAATTCCTTGATTCGCCGGCCACTAAAGCCAATCCTAAGGCCGAATACCTGATACCGTGGGTGGTGGACAAGCTGATAAAGACCGGCAAAGCTACCTGCGAGGTGCTCGACACCACGTCGAAGTGGTTTGGAGTTACATACTCTGCCGACCGTCCGGGAGTAGTGGCAAAGATACAAAAGCTCGTAGACGAGGGTGTTTATCCTGCAAAACTCTTCTGAAAAGTGAATCTCGACATTATCTCCGCAGAGCAATTGGACGCTCTGCGGAGCATTATTAATGACTGCAATAAGGCCTTAGTTGTTGGGCATAAGTCGCCCGATGGCGATGCAGTTGGATCTACTCTTGCGTGGGCTGAATTCCTAAGACAGCAAGGAAAAGAAGTAACAGTGGCCTATCCCGACCAGACTCCCGACTTCTTGCAATGGCTTCCGGGATTCAACACTACGCTTAGGTTTGACAAGAAGCCTGAAATCGTGGCCAAAGCAGCCACTGAAGCCGACACTATATTCTGTCTGGACCTGAACCAACTGACCAGGACCGAGGATATGAAGGACACACTCGAGCAGGCAACGGCACGCAAAGTGATGCTCGACCATCACACTGAGCCGGACAAAGAAGGTTTCGAACTGCAAGTGTCTCTGCCCAAGATGAGCAGTACGTCCGAAATCGTGTATCGCGTAATAAGGCAGTTGGGCCATGCCGACGCTATTACAAAGCAGATGGCTACCTGCATATATGCCGGCATGATGACCGATACCGGAGGCTTCACCTACAACAGTTGCCGACCGGAGATATTCCTTATCATTTCAGAACTCCTTGCAAAGGGCATAAACAAGGACCAAATTTACAACCGAGTATTCCATAATTTCTCGCCTTGGGCCATAAAATTGAGAGGCTATGTGATGAGCCAAAAGCTGAAGATGGTGGATGAGCTACATGCCAGTTACTATGTGGTTACAAAGAAGGAGATGAATGATTTCCACTTCATAAAGGGCGACTTGGAAGGTCTGGTCAATATTCCGCTGGCCATAAAGAAGCAAAAACTATCGATAGCCTTACGTGAAGACACGACAAAACCAAATCTTATTTTCGTAAGCTTGCGGTCGTCGTGTGGCTTCCACTGCGTGGAAATGGCCCGCCGATTCTTTAATGGGGGCGGTCATGAAGATGCAAGCGGCGGCAAGCTTTTCTGCTCCGTAGAAGAAGCCGAACAGACTGTGCTGCGAGCACTCATGGCTTTCCATGAGCAACTAAGGTGAGACTGACCGTCAGGAATAGCACAAGCTTAAGCATGATGGAAATACTTTCAGGCTCGACTTATATGGCTTTTTAACATAAAGAGAAGCTGTAAGGTCAACATTTTTAGCTACCTTTGCATCCAAATAAGCTTTAAGAATGAAAAAAACAAGAACCATACTCCTTCTGATTGCGGCCATTGTGCTTGTATGTTCATGTAACGACGATGAAACATATGCAGACCGCCGCAACCGCGAGAACAATGCCATAAACAACTACATACGTGACCACAACGTGAAAGTTCTTACCGAAAGTGAGTTTCTGGCCAATGATACCACTACTGACGTGAGCAAGAATGAGTGGGTACTGTTTGCCAATACGGGCATCTATATGCAAATTGTAAATAAGGGATGTGGCGAAAAACTAAAACAGGGTACAACAACAGTACTTTGCCGATACACAGAATATAACTTAATGACCGACTCTATCCAGTCGTCGAACAACGTACTCTATTACTCTGCTTACGTTGATAAGATGGCCGTTACACTAACAAGTGGAACCTTTGAGGGCGTATTCGACACCGGCTCAAGCCTAATGTACACACTCTATCAGAGTACTGCCGTGCCATCGGGATGGCTTGTTCCGCTACGATATATAAATGTAGGACGACGTGCAAGCGAAACAGATGAGCTTGCTCACGTAAGAATCATAGTACCATCGTCACAAGGCCAGAGCGACGCTGCGACCTATACGTACCCATGTCTCTACGATATAACGTACGAAAAGGGCAGGGCTAATTAAACCAACATAATACGACAACCAAACAAGACTATACTTATTATGACATTAATAAAATCTATTTCCGGCATTAGGGGAACTATCGGAGGAAAGTCAGGCGATACTTTGAACCCACTCGATATAGTAAAATTTGTTTCGGCTTACGCCACTTTTATCCGTAATAGCGGTAAATCTGACAGCAATACCATCGTTGTGGGACGCGACGCCCGCATTTCCGGACCAATGGTTAAGAATATTGTGTGTGGAACTTTGATGGGTATGGGCTATGATGTGCTTAATATCGGATTGGCCACAACACCTACAACAGAGCTTGCTGTGCGCATGAGTGGAGCTGCTGGTGGCATAATTATAACTGCAAGTCACAATCCACGCCACTGGAACGCACTGAAACTACTCAACAATGAGGGTGAATTCCTTACCAAGGACGACGGCAACGAGGTGCTTGAAATAGCTGATAAAGAAGACTTTGAATACGCCGATGTTGACCATTTAGGCAATTATACCGACGACAATACATATAATCAGCGCCACATAAACTCAGTGCTGGCCTTGAAACTTGTGGACAAAGAAGCCATAAAAAATGCTCACTTTAAAGTTGTTGTTGACACCATCAACTCAGTGGGAGGGCTTATTCTGCCAGAATTACTAAAGGAACTGGGTGTTGAAGCTAAATTCCTTAACGGCGAAGCCAACGGTGATTTTGCCCACAATCCTGAGCCACTGGAGCGCAATTTGGGTGGCATAATGGCCGAAGTGTCCAAGGGCGGCTACGATTTAGGTATAGTAGTAGACCCTGATGTTGACCGCTTGGCCTTCATTCAGGAAGATGGTAAGATGTACGGAGAAGAGTATACGCTCGTTACTTGTGCCGATTATGTGCTGCAACACGTAAAAGGTTCAACCGTATCCAACTTGAGTTCTACCCGTGCTCTTCGCGATGTTACCGAAAAATATGGTTGCCAGTACTATGCGGCAGCCGTGGGTGAGGTTAACGTTACAACCAAGATGAAGGAAGTAGGAGCAGTGATAGGAGGCGAAGGAAACGGTGGAGTTATATATCCGGAAAGCCACTACGGCCGCGACGCACTGGTGGGTATAGCCCTCTTCCTAAGCAGCCTGGCCCAGAAAGGCTGCAAGGCAAGCGAACTGAGGCAGTCGTTCCCTAATTACTTCATGACCAAAAACCGCATTGATCTCACACCTGACACTGACGTTGATGCCATACTTGCAAAAGTAAAAGAGCTTTTCGGCAAACAGAAGGACGTGAAGGTAACCGACATTGATGGTGTAAAGCTCGACTTCCCTGAGTCATGGGTACACTTGCGTAAAAGCAATACAGAGCCCATAATACGCGTTTACAGTGAGGCAAAGAGCGTAGAAGAGGCCGAAGCATTAGCACACAAACTGATGGATGTGGTGAAAAGCATGTGAGAATAAAGTCATAACAACACTGCAAAGAAAATCTTTCTGCAACAATTTTACTGGTTGTCATCGTAACAACAGACAATTTCCGATAAGACTATTCCACGTGTAAAGAGTTGCATTTTTGAACAATCAGACAAAAAATACAAAAGGTCTCACACCGAAAACGGTGCTGAGACCTTTTTGTATGCTTAAGTTGAAAACTTAAATATCAGACAAATTCAAAAAGTTTTGAACTGAAAGCCTTGTT
>CAZUWO010000159.1:0-5738 GCA_964623995.1 uncultured Prevotella sp.
AGCCAAATGCAGTGGCATCGCTCTTGTTTGTAGTGTTAACAAGCTTATTGGATGTTTGATCCCACCTCAGGTAATATATAGTACCACTGTATATGGCATAAATATAAAAGGAACCATCGCCAACAGACTCTATATTGAACTGTTGATTGACATTTGAGGTTGATTTTGTCCACAGAAGTGGACTCTTTGCTCCATCGCTATTGGCTGCATTATCGATGGCAAGTGAGTTATTTAGCAGGCTGACAAACTGATATGGATATTCAGTAGAACCACTTGAAGCCAGCGTCCACTTCTGTCCGGTGGTAGGATTGGTACCCAAAGCGCTCACCATGATATTCTCATTGGCATTTCCTGCCGTAACAGTAAGTGTCTTAGTGGGGTCGGCTGCGGGGCGGATAACGTAGGTCTTGCCAATAGTCAGGACGTTTGCTGCACTTGTTGCCACAGCAACCTCAACATATGTGGCGTGGCTCCGCGACTGGCCTTCAATAGATCCAACCTGCAAAGAGGTTAAAGCTAGGACTCCGGAAAGCTCTGTTGCGGTTGCTCTCTGAGTGCCATTGATATACAAACCATTACTTGAGAGCTCCACTGACAATGTTCCTGATATGCCGGTAACGTCACGTTGGTTGATATTTAAGCCACCTGCAGGGCCGTTTTCTATTCTAAGCGTATTACTGCTCTTGGTGTAATACAGGTGAATATTTGATAAACTGTTCCATGTTCTTATGTCATTGCCAACGGAAAGTATGGCCTCATTGGCTCCTGTACAGCCTGAAAGGTTTATCGTTGCAGTAATTTTTTGCGTCTGCCAGTCTATGTTTACTGTCTGGGAGAACGTACTGCCATTAGGCGAATAATTGCTCCAAAGCACTTGTTTGGTTTCGGCGGCACTCACAAATACAAGAGAAAAGAGGGCCACAAGGAGCAAAAAGCTATTTTTAATATATTGATTCATAGTTTTAGGTGGTTTTATTTTATTACTTTCTTTCCTGCTACAATATAGACTCCATGCGGCAACGAGGCCTTAGTATTGACGCGTTGCCCCTGCAAGTTGTAGGCTTTCACTCCGGCAGAAGCGTCAGTACTGACTGCTGAAATATCGGTTGTTTGATCGTCGAGGGCCCAAGAACTGATGCCCTTGGCACCGGTAGAGGTTGTTTCTTCTATGTAACCACGGAAGCCTTTCATCGACATTGCCTTTGAAAGATGATAAATCAGATTCTTGCGGAGCACATACACACTGGCCGGAGCCGTGGTTTGGCTGAAAGAACCTATGAAGCTGACAGTAGCTCCGCCGTCAGTCTGGCTTGCTGTTTGCGTAACTTGGGTGGGCTCACTCACGAATCTGTCAACACCGGTAAACTCATAATAGTCAGTGCCTTCGGCCGGACCTTTTGTCGGTAGGACAATATAGGGCGTTCCGGCAACTACCCCCTCGGCGGTGGAAGTGAACAAAAGAGTTGTGGAATTAACACCACTAAGCCGTGCAAGCTTGACATCGGAACCAAATTGTGAGCGAAGCTGGGCGTCGGATATGTCGAATGGAACGCAGAAAGAGTTCCAACTGCCAAGTGTGAATGTGCGTTTCAGGTGTACAACAGCTGAGGTTGAGCCTTCGTTAAGTGTGGGAACAACATACTGAGTTGATGCCTCATCGAGTGTTATAATCTGCTCCAAGTCTTCGGTAGATACAAAACGCCATTGCCCACCAAGCAGAGTGGCAGCAGGGCGGATATACGTCATTGTCAGATTTTCGGTAATCTGACTATAATAAAGATAGGCTGAGGTGTTGCCGTCAGTGCGATATCGGCAAGCCAAGTTATAGTTATTGTCGGTGCCAATGGGCTGAATAATCCAGTCGGAATACTTGCCCTGGCCGTCGGAACGGGGCTGCTGAAACGGCGTGGCAACAATATTGCCTGTAGCCGTTGACAACTTGACATAGCCGTCGTTAGCCTGTCCGTAGATGTTGTCGCTACTCTCGTTGGCGGTTATTGTTACCGCAAGGGGGGAACCACCAAGGGTCAGCTCACCATTAGAGGCAGAAAGGAATTGCTGTTGCCCCGCATTCCAAAGATAATAAGTGTTGCCTGACTTTGGCTCCTGACCGATATAGTTTGCGGGCCATGCTGCTACAGCAAAGCCAATCAGCACAAAAAACAAAGTAAATATTTTACGCATAGTAGTGTGTTTTACTGTTATGACTGCGAAATGTTGATTGCAATGTTTCTTTTCAGAACTCATTTTGGCCACTCATGGTTGGCAAAGGATCTTCCCACAAATCGGAGAAGCCATTTTCCTTGGCATCGATGTCATCGGGGTCGCCTTCGCCCTTGCCTGGGTCGTCCTTGCTCCCACCATCCACCTTACCGGTGTACTTACTAACCATCAAAGGCAAGCCCGATGAAACACTATGTGTCTCTATCTCCGGCTGATTGTAAATTCTTTTTCTCATATAATATATTTAATTCATATTCATTCCATTCCACTGTTAAGGCCAAAGAGCAAAGCCAATTTAAGACTATCGCAGCCACACAGTTAAAAGACCACACAACAACTAATTAACCATTATCATTCTACAAAAGCATAAAGACCGGCACTAAGGCTCAAAAAACGCAAGCAGATCAAACATTAAAACAAGGCAAATCGCCGATTGCCTCACGGCAACCTGCGATCTGTCTCAAAGACTTAACTTTGATTTGATATGAATGTATTATGATAATTATTACGCACTGGAAGCGTAATTTCTTGGTTAATCTTCCCATAAGTCACCGAAGCCACTGCCTTTTGCGCCAGCCTCGAATTCATCATCATCGTTATCCTCTATAGGTTTCTGAACGTCGTTGTTGGCATTTTCTACGCTTGTAGCATTACCCATCAGAACGCCTGAGGTCTCAACAATAGCCAATGCGGGCTGTATATATGTTTTCTTCATGGTGTTGTTCCTTTCTGATTAGTTTAACGTACTACGACCTTCTTGCCGCCAACAATGTAGATTCCGCGTGAGAGGCCCTCGATAGAGGAACCATTGCGCACAAGCTGGCCACTAAGATTATAAACTCCATTCACCTCATTGAGCACCTGAGGCGACTCTATAAGACCCTCTATGCCTGTGGTCTCGCCGTCGACAACACCGTTAATGCTTATCGAAGTAATAGCTTGAGCGCTAGGATCAGTGGTTTGCAGCCATCCACGGAAGCCCTTCGTCTTGGTTCCTTTTGTGCGATAGTACCACTTTCCAGGCTCTGCGTTTGCTGTTTTGCTATAAGACAGCACGTAGCTGTTGGCCGGAATGAACAGATCTTCACCATGACTTATGTACGTTCCTGCAAAATAGACTTTGCCACCATTGTAGGTTTCGTTGCCACTATTGGCAGCATCATTGATGTTTGCCTCATAATCAGCATCCTGACCAAAGTTTACAGGACTGAAAGTCCAGTATGATTCACCTTCTGAAAATTTATGAACCTTTTCATTAGTTCCATCAGATTTAGTAGCTGAAGACTCAACTGCAGGCTGATTAGTAGGTTGATCCTTGGTAGGCTTAATAATGTAGAGCTTGCCCGCAACCATGTTATTCACCTGCTCAAAATAGATTCTGTTGGGATGATCAGGATTATTAGCGCCCTTAAGTTCAGAAACAATTGTACCAGAACCGAACACATGCTGAATGACATCCTGATTTATAGCAAACGGAAGAACTATAGAATTCCACTTACCTGTATTCATAGCACGCTGCAAATGCACTGTGCTGCTCTGCCGTTCGTTAGGATTTATATCGTTTATATGTTTTCTTTGTTGGTTAATATAGTTTATATCTGTAAGGTCTTCATCCAAAAGCACCACACATTGCGGTACGCCATGATAGTAGAGTTGGAAATTATCCATGCAAGTCCAGGCGCCATCACCTTCAGTTACCTTTACTCCAAGAGTTAGTTCTTTATTAATATCTGATACGTAAACCATAGCAGTAAGCTGATGAGTGCCGTTATTCACCTCGCTCTCTGCATCATAATAATGTTCAGGTATGGTAGTACCGACAGTGCTAATTTCAGCTTCAGAATATGGTGTAAGAGAAGATGTAGCCACTGTTTGACCATCATAAGAAGCATAAAGTACGGCTTTTCCACTGCCCCAAAGGCAAGCATTAACCCTAACCGCATACCATCCGGTACGAATGGGCTTAATGGTTTGCTGAATACTACCTGTACCCTTAATGCTCGCTGTCCACTGATGACCATACGTTTGCTCATCTTCATAATTGCGAGCATAGCCTACTCCAACATAATAGCCTGTCTGAGCACTTGGTGTTATTTCTCCAGAGCCACTTTGACGACTTTCATTCTGTAAATCATTCCTCCCAGAACCTGTCTTCCAATTCGATACCGCATCATCGTTGCGTCCGAAGTCCGGGTCTTTAAGTAAGAATGTTGCTATGGCCGGATCCTTCTCAGCTGCATCAACTTGATTGAAGTAATCTTTCAATTGCTTTAGGGTAACAAGCATCCACTTGTCTGTATCATCCGATGGCAAGCTGCTAGAGAGAAACCCATTGATACGTTGTGCACTTGAAGTTGTAGCATCTTCATCTTTTGATTCAGGATTATAACCAGCGACCATATAATAACGTGTACGTGAAGCTGTATACCTAATTCTGTAGACATTAGATTCACCGGCTTCCTCAAAGACAATATTTGTATTATCTCCAGTATCAGTACCTCTATCCACATAATAGCTTAAATGGTCTTTTGTGTTATTATACATGAAACCTAAACTTCCTCCAGTCGTTTTTCCCTGTTCGGTTACGGTACCCGTAAGAATGTAAGCAGACCCATTACTTGACACTGTGAATGCGTACGGCGTGTTGCTTAGCACAGCCTCGGTGCCCCACTTGCCACCTCGGCCAAGCCAGAACACTCCGTTCTTGGCCGTATTAGCCTTGTATTTACCCACATTTAAAAGAAACACAGTAGCATCATCACCAGTAGCGCGAGCTGCAGCGGCTGGTGTCGTGCCCTCCCACTGATACTTTGTGGTCTGAGCACATACGTGTGCAGGACTTAATAAAGCCCCCACGCACATAGCTGAAAACAACAATAGTTTTATATTTTTCATATACTTATAAAATTGTTATCTGTTTTAGCAGGCTGAAGCTATTGCAACTAACCTACCGTCTTTTTTCTTTTCATATACTATTCATATACCTTAATTCTAATGTGGGTAGAATTTTAGGTAAGAATTCATATACATTCAAGCTCTGGAATTCTCGCAAAGTTCCGTACATGCAAAAGTATATAATTTCCTTTTACTTACAAAAACAAAATGGAAAAAGGCTCTTATTTTTAGCATATATTAACTACAATTATACGAATTACCCCCTAAATGAATCGGATTTCACAAACGAATTGCTACTTTTATGTCATTTTAGCAATAACAGATATACAAGGAAAAACACCGAAAGACCAACTTCAAAAATCACCACCCAATCGGCAAGACCAAAGATATATTATACAAATAGAGCCGCTGAAATCAGCGGCTCTATACCAATACATATACATTTTCCAAATCCCTACCCGAAGTTATCGTACATGATATTTTCTGTCTCCACTCCGAGAGAATCGAGATATTCTGTGACTGTTTTTATGAGCATAGGAGGCCCACAGAGATAGTATTCACAATCTTCCGGTGCTTCGTGATCCTTGAGATAGGTGTCGCGAATGCAGTTAACAGCAAAT
>CAZUWO010000160.1:0-5734 GCA_964623995.1 uncultured Prevotella sp.
ACGTGAGCTTCAGCGGGAAGTCCGGGGGCACTCTCCACATTGGAGGGCTTGCTGGGCACATACTGGCAAAGGGAGAAACATACCCCAACAGCATCAGGAACTGCGACAACTACGGTGCCGTGACCCAGGTAGGAGACACTGGGACCTCATACATCGGCGGGATTGTGGGGTACCTCACGACAGGCAACGCGACCAAGTTCATCAATCTCTGTTTCAACTACGGGCGGATCGCCAATGACGGGAAGGCAACATCTTCAGCGTTCATCGGAGGGATTTCTGGCCGGGCTGACTCGGCGTCTAAAAACTACGCGGCCAACCTGCAGAACTGCATCAACTTTGGAGCTGTCCACTCGTCGGACCCAAATACCGGAATTTCGAACCTCGGAGGTATCTTGGGGTATTACTACCAGGGTAATTCCGCGTACAAGTACATCCGGAACTGCATCAACTACGGGACGGTTTCATGCGGCAAGGTGTCAGGCAACAACATGTATCTCGGGGGTATTGTTGGGTTCCTTTACGCAACAAGTGGGAGCTACACGACGGAGGTAACGAACTGCGCCAACTACGGGAAGATCCACGTACTAGGAAGTGCCGGGAACTCGTATGTTGGAGGGATTGTGGGGTCACTCGGGTACAGCAAGTACCACTACATCTACAATTGCATGAACGACGGGGAGATCACGCACAACGGGCCAATCTCCGGGGGGCTGTATACTGGCGGGATTGTTGGGCACAACTACTACTCGCACGTCGAGAATTGCCTTAATACCGGTGCTATTTCATCAAATTCTATTATGGTCAAGTATATTGGAGGAATTGTAGGATATTCTAATTCCTACGGGTACGTCGACAACTGCCACTGGGCGGGGGACGAGGAGACGAACCAGGTGAGCGGATACGGGAACCCTGTGAGCTTGTCCAACTGCGCCAGCTTCGACAGGAGCACGCTCAAGCTCGCCGACGCCGTCACTGTGCGGAACTACACGGGGACGTCCCTCTTGGACGCGCTGAACTCGTTTGTGAACAGGGAGTACATGCACGACAGGTACTCGTACTGGGTGGTGAACCCGGAGAGGAAGACTGTGACGTTCAAGGTCAACGGGATGAAGCCCAGCATCAGCGTGAACTCTGCTGTGATCCTGCTGCCTGACCTCGGTAACGACGAGTACGAGGGGCTGCACTTCGACGGGTGGTACAACGACGAGGAGCTGAGCGATCTGATGTCCCAGCTCGAGATCGTCAACAACACCAAGCTGTACGGGGACTATGGTACGAGGAACCACACCATCATCTTCGACACGCGGGGCGGATCGCCTGTCGACATGATTGTTGCCGAGTATCAGGAGGTTGTGGCGCTGCCGAACACCACCACCAGGGAGGACTGCAGGTTCGAGTGGTGGGAGAGCGACTACGGGGACGTCGCCAACAACCAGTTTGAGATGCCCGGGCACAACGTCATCCTGCGCGCGGTGTGGAGCTGCACTCGGATCAGGACCGTCGAGGATTTCATCAGCTTCTCGAAGGTTGTGAACTCTGGTGCGGAGGAATTCGAGGGGACGACCGTGCTGCTTGACACCGACATCGACCCGCCCATGTACCTTGCGGACCAGTTCAGGCCGATTGGGAACACGAGCAGCCATTACTTCCGCGGAACATTCGACGGGCAGGGGCACAGGATCAGTAAGATCAAGATCAACACGACCCTTCAGCACGCTGGGCTGTTCGGGTACTCCTCCTACGGGATGAGCATCAGGAACGTGATCCTGGACAGCACGTGCTCTGCCATGTGCACATTCAACGGACATGCGTACGTAGGCGGGTTCATCGGGTACTGCTACGCAGTCAACAGGCCCTGCAGCATCGAGAACAGCATCAACATGGCGAACGTGAGCTTCAGCGGGAAGTCCGGGGGCACTCTCCACATTGGAGGGCTTGCTGGGCACATACTGGCAAAGGGAGAAACATACCCCAACAGCATCAGGAACTGCGACAACTACGGTGCCGTGACCCAGGTAGGAGACACTGGGACCTCATACATCGGCGGGATTGTGGGGTACCTCACGACAGGCAACGCGACCAAGTTCATCAATCTCTGTTTCAACTACGGGCGGATCGCCAATGACGGGAAGGCAACATCTTCAGCGTTCATCGGAGGGATTTCTGGCCGGGCTGACTCGGCGTCTAAAAACTACGAGACCGAGTTGAAGAACTGCGCCAACTTTGGGCCCATCCACATTTCAGAAGAGACCAGCGCTACTTTGTACATCGGAGGGATTATTGGGTATTATATTCAAAACGGTCTTTCATACGTAAGCGGATACAAATACACCGGTGGAAAAAATGTTCCAATTTATGCATGCGTCCCTGCACGCAAACATATCAAGAGCTGCATCAACTACGGCGAGATCACATGCGACGCACAAGCGTCTAGCGCCTTGTACCTCGGGGGTATTGCCGGGCATCTCAATGCGCCGACTTGTGGTGAGAAGATGAACGTGACGAATTGCGCCAACTACGGGAAGATCCACACCGTAGGGCGCGGCGGAAACTCTTACATCGGAGGAGTTTTGGGATCCATCGTCGATTCCAACTACTACTACATCTACAATTGCATGAACGACGGGGAGATCACGCACAACGGGACGACGTCTGGGGGGCTGTACACTGGCGGGATTGTTGGGTACGGCTACTATGTGTACATCGAAAACTGCCTGAACCTGATAACAATCCAGACGGCCACGACGACCAGCAGTTCCCCAGGAGGCATTGTTGGGCACTCTTCTGAGGCTGTGTACATCGACCACTGCTACTGGGCGGGGGACGAGGAGATGAACCAGGTGAGCGGATACGGGAACCCATCGACTTCATCCAACTGCGCCAGCTTCGACGGCACGACGCTCAAGCTCAGCCATGCGGTGACAATACACAATTACACTGGGAAGTCCCTGATGAACGCGCTGAACTCGTTTGTGTTCAGGCAGTACATGCACGACAGATACTCGTATTGGGCACTGAACTCGGAGAGGAAGACTGTGACGTTTAGCGTGAGCGGGTTGCGGTACAGCTCCAGGGTGAACTCTGCTGTGATCCTGCTGCCCGACCTCGAGCGGGACGACTTCGAAGGGCTGCACTTCGACGGGTGGTACAACGACGAGGACTTCAAGGAGCTGATGGTCCGGCTTGAGATCGTCAACAACACCAAGCTGTACGGGGACTACGGGACGAGGAGGCACGTCATCATCTTCGACACGCGGGGCGGATCGCCTGTCGACATGATTGTTGCCAAGTATCACGAAGTTGTGGTGCTGCCGAACACCACCACCAGGGAGGACTGCAGGCTCGAGTGGTGGGAGAGCGACTACGGGGACGTCTTCAGCAACTCCACCTGGAAGTTCGCGATGCCCGGGCACAACGTCATCCTGCGCGCGGTGTGGAGCTGCACTCGGCTCAGGACCGTCGAGGACTTCATCAGCTTCTCGAAGGTCGTGAACTCTGGTGCGGAGGAATTCGAGGGGACGACCGTGCTGCTTGACACCGACATCGACCCGCCCATGTACCTTGCGGACCAGTTCAGGCCGATTGGGAACACGAGCAGCCATTACTTCCGCGGAACATTCGACGGGCAGGGGCACAAGATCAAGAACTTCAAGATCGACAGGGCCTTGCCATACGTCGGTGTGTTTGGGTATTCCGAGTACGGAGTGACCATCAGGAACGTGATCCTGGACAGCACGTGCTCCATCACGAGCTTCACTAACGGGGATGCGTATGTGGGCGGGCTCATCGGGTACTGCTACGCAGTCAAGGCCCCCTGCAGCATCGAGAACAGCATCAACCTCGGGAGTGTGGGGTTCAGCGGGAAGTCCGGGAGCACCCTTTACATGGGAAGCCTTGCTGGGCTTATTCAGGCACCGAACAGTAGGCATCCCAACGTCATCAAGAACTGCGACAACTACGGTACTGTGTCTCAGACAGGAGACATGGGGACCTCGTACATCGGAGGCATTGTGGGGTACTACGCGAACGCGAACACGACCGATTTCATGGAGTTCTGCTACAACTACGGGACGGTCAGCGTCAACGGGTCAACGAGCAGCCTGAACGTCGGAGGTCTCGCAGGGCGGATCGACATGTCCTCTGGGTACCCAACCGACCTGAAGAACTGCATCAACTTTGGAAAGATCCAGGCATCAGGGCTTATCAGAGGAGATTCGCAGATTGGAGGGATTGCAGCTTATTACGATGATCATGTGAATGCATATTCATCCATCCGTGGGTGCATCAACTACGGAGCCATCACCTGCGATGGGGAGGCTTTAGCTCGCCTGTACATTGGAGGACTTGTGGGGTACCACTACTCATATTATGGGAACCCGCACTATATAAAGAACTGCGCCAACTACGGAAACATCCGGAAGGCGGGAGGTAGCGCCACCACGTACATCGGAGGGATCTCGTGCTACCTCGATGGGTCGTACAAGTACGTCCACAACTGCATCAACGAAGGGGCGATCACCCATGAAGGAGCGATATCGGGGAGTCTGTACATCGGAGGTATCGTTGGGCGTGGATACCAAGGGTACATCGAGAACTGCCTGAGCGCGAGGGTGATTTCATACACCACCAGCAGCTACGCAGGAAGCGTTGTAGGCCGCGCTGATAGTAACACATACATCAACTACTGCCACTGGGCGGGGAGCAGCATGGAGATGAAGGAGGTGGTCGGGTATGGGAATCCTGTGAGCTTGTCCAACTGCGCCAGCTTCGACAGGAGCACGCTCAAGCTCGCCGACGCCGTCACTGTGCGGAACTACACGGGGACGTCCCTCTTGGACGCGCTGAACTCGTTTGTGAACAGGGAGTACATGCACGACAGGTACTCGTACTGGGTGGTGAACCCGGAGAGGAAGACTGTGACGTTCAAGGTCAACGGGATGAAGCCCAGCATCAGCGTGAACTCTGCTGTGATCCTGCTGCCTGACCTCGGTAACGACGAGTACGAGGGGCTGCACTTCGACGGGTGGTACAACGACGAGGAGCTGAGCGATCTGATGTCCCAGCTCGAGATCGTCAACAACACCAAGCTGTACGGGGACTATGGTACGAGGAACCACACCATCATCTTCGACACGCGGGGCGGATCGCCTGTCGACATGATTGTTGCCGAGTATCAGGAGGTTGTGGCGCTGCCGAACACCACCACCAGGGAGGACTGCAGGTTCGAGTGGTGGGAGAGCGACTACGGGGACGTCGCCAACAACCAGTTTGAGATGCCCGGGCACAACGTCATCCTGCGCGCGGTGTGGAGCTGCACTCGGATCAGGACCGTCGAGGATTTCATCAGCTTCTCGAAGGTTGTGAACTCTGGTGCGGAGGAATTCGAGGGGACGACCGTGCTGCTTGACACCGACATCGACCCGCCCATGTACCTTGCGGACCAGTTCAGGCCGATTGGGAACACGAGCAGCCATTACTTCCGCGGAACATTCGACGGGCAGGGGCACAGGATCAGTAAGATCAAGATCAACACGACCCTTCAGCACGCTGGGCTGTTCGGGTACTCCTCCTACGGGATGAGCATCAGGAACGTGATCCTGGACAGCACGTGCTCTGCCATGTGCACATTCAACGGACATGCGTACGTAGGCGGGTTCATCGGGTACTGCTACGCAGTCAACAGGCCCTGCAGCATCGAGAACAGCATCAACATGGCGAACGTGAGCTTCAGCGG
>CAZUWO010000161.1:0-5649 GCA_964623995.1 uncultured Prevotella sp.
TTATCAGAACTAAGGAATAAAAAGAAAATATATGAGGCAAAAAAGAAAATCAATATCTCGCATATTATGTTCAATTTTGCAGCCAAATTAGAAATAAAGAAAACAAAATGAAGACAAGAACATTGCTATTGCTCATCACGGTAATTGCCATAAGCAGTTGCGGAAAGAAGAAAGAAGACGTTGAACAACCTGTCAAGGTTAAGACCGAAACAGTAGGTACCAGCAGTTCAACAGGCGGTGAGAGCTACACCGGAACCATAGAAGAGATGAACGGTGTGGCACTTAGCTTCTCGGTGGGAGGCACTTTGAAGCAGCTGCTCGTGGACGAAGGCCAGATGGTTGCTAAGGGTCAGCTCATCGCTGTTACCGATGGACAGGACGCTCGCAACAGTTTGGAAATGTCGAAGGCCAACGTTCAGAGCGCAAAGTCGACCTACGACCAGGCGCTCGACGCCTACAAGCGCATGAAAATGATTCATGACAAGGGTTCTTTGGCCGATATCAAGTGGGTAGAGGCTCAGAGCAATCTCGAGAAAGCTAAGTCAGCACTCGAAGGAGCACAGGCACAGGCACGCATTGCGGGCAAGACCGTGGGCGACACCCGTCTCTACGCTCCCTTCAGCGGATACATTTCTCATAAGAATGTTGAGATAGGGCAGACCGTTTCGCCGGGACTTCCCGTGGTGAATCTTGTGCGAATAGACAATGTTAAGGTGAAAATAAGCGTTCCTGAAACCGAAATATCGGCTATTCCCAATGGTTCTACGGTCAGCATTCGCGTCGAAGCCCTTGGCAACAGGCTCTATAGTGGCCGCATTACCGAGAAGAACGTGAGCGGAAATGCCCTCAGCCACACCTACGACGTTAAGGCAATTGTGGCCAATGGCGACCACAAGCTGCTGCCGGGAATGATAGCTGAGGTGCAGGTGGGTGGCCTATCGGGCAAAGGCAACGCCTCTGCCACCGGCAACTCTGTGGCAGTAGGCACTCCGGTCATAGCCCTTCCGGCCGGCATTATACAGCTAAACTCCGACAACAGCACGTTTGTCTGGACCGTGGTAGGCGGCAAAGCCAAGAAGACTCCCGTAACCACGGGCGAGAACATAGGCGACAAAGTGGCCATAACCGGTGGTCTGCAGCCCGGCGATAGGGTTATTATTGAGGGGCAGCAGAAGGTTTCTAACGGCATGAAGTGCCAAGTAATAAATTGAGAAAACCGTAAAACAAATAATTGGAAACCGCAAAACGGCTAATTCATAATTATAAGAATATGGAACAAAATAAAAAGCGCAGCTTCGTAGAATGGGCCATGCATTACCATCATATCGTACTACTCATAGTGGTATGCCTTATGATTTTCGGCGCGTTCGGACTGGCTGAGATGAACAAAAATGAGTTTCCTGATTTCACTATAAGGCAGGGCGTGGTCATAGCTGTCTACCCCGGGGCAACGGCCGAAGACGTAGAGCAGCAGTTTACCAAGCCGTTGGAGGACGACATCTTCACTTACAAGGAGGTGAGAAAGGAAAAAACAAAGTCGTTTAGCCGTAATGGCATGAGCATAATACAGGTGGAACTCAACGATAACCTGCACGACAAGGATGAGTTCTGGTCAAAATTCAAGCACGGTATCAATGCCTTCAAGTCGCAATTGCCGGCCGGAGTGGTGGCCATACAGGTGAATGACGACTTCGGTGACACGTCTGCCTTGCTCATAACCATGGAGAGCGACGACAAGACATACCGCGAAATGCACGATTATATGACGGCCATGAAGGACTCGCTGCGCAAGATCGAGGCCGTAGGACGCATGAGAGTGTTGGGCGAACAGAAGGAACAGATATCGGTTTACCTTGATGCCGACCGCCTGTCAAAATACGGAATATCGGAGCAAACCATAGCTGCCAACTTGCTGCTACGAGGTTTCGAGACCAATTCGGGCACCATGAAGGAGGACGGACACGACCTTCCGATATACGTAAGCCGTTCTCTCAATGCCGTAAACGACGTGGAACAGACCATAGTATATGCCTCACCCGACGGCACTGTGGTAAGATTGAAGGACGTGGCAACAGTGAAACGGGAGTACCCTGAGGCAACTTCGTTTGTCACTAACAATGGTCACAAGTGCCTGTTGCTTAGTGTTGAGATGAAGCAAGGCAAGAACATGGTTAAGATGGGAAAGGAAATAGACAAGAAGCTCAACGGTTTCAAGAAGACATTGCCAAAGGACGTGACCCTGTTCAAGATAACAGACCAGCCCCAAGTGGTAGGAGCCTCGGTGTGGAACTTCCTCCGCGAGCTGCTCATAGCCATCATAGCCGTAATAATCGTGGTCAGAATACTGATGCCTGCACGTGTGGCCATGGTGTCGGCCATGACCATTCCCATCACCATATTTACCTCACTGGGCTTCTTTTATGCCTTTGGAATAGAGCTTAACACTGTCACCCTGGCGGCGTTGATTGTAACCCTGGGCATGATAGTCGACGATTCTATCGTGATTATTGATGCCTACATGGACAATTTGGCCGAAGGCATGCCGCGGTGGGACGCTTCCATCAACGCGGCACAGCACTTCTTCAAGTCCATCATAACGGCCACGCTGTGTATTTCCATAACTTTCTTCCCCTTCCTCATCACCATGCACGGCAGCATGGCCGACTTCCTGAAGCTGTTTCCATGGGCAATATCCATCATTCTCTTCACTTCGGTGTTCGTGGCTGAGCTTGTCGTGCCGTTCCTACAGTTCTATATCATACGCAAGCCTATAGAGACGGCATCAGGCGGAAAGAAGAAGCACGCCTCGCTTCTCGACATACTGCAAAACACTTACAACCGCCTCGTGGACCACTGTTTCAACCATCCCCACCTCACCATAGGCGTAGGCGTGGCCAGTGTGGTGCTTGGCGCGTTCCTCTTCACCAAGTTGCCCATCAGGCTCATGCCCTTTGCCGACCGCAATCAGTTTGCAGTGGAGATTTATTTGCCCACAGGTTCCTCGCTGCAGAGAACCACAGCAATTGCCGATTCCTTGGAACACATAATCAGCAAGGACCCCAACGTGGTGTCAATAGCTTCATTCAAGGGTCTGTCCTCGCCGCGTTTCCAAACCGGTTACGCTCCTCAGTTCGCCGGACCTAACTATGCCCAGTTCGTGGTTAACACCAAATCAAACGAGGCTACGGTGGCCGTGCTCAACAAATACCGCCCCATCTACGAGGACGCATTCCCCGGAGCTTATGTCAAATTCAAGCAACTGCGTTACAGTCAGGTTGAAAACGACGTAGAAGTCCGCATAACGGGCGACAACTGGGAGGCATTGCGCCACACAGCCGACTCAATAACCGGCGTGCTGCGCAATGATAAGAACCTCAGGCTCGTGCGCAACAACATGAACGAACCTATGCCTGCCGTACAGATTACGCTCGATCCCATAACGTCGGCACGCCTCGGAGTGAACAACCTTGGGGTGGAATCGGCCATGGCTATGCGCTATAACAGCAACGGACAAACCGTTGGCGCAGTGTGGGAGGGCGACTACAAGGTGAACGTGAGCCTTAAAGGCACCCGCGCCGACAGTGCTTCCTACAGCGATATAGCCAATGAGGAGATTCCGGTATTTGGCGGACGCGCCTCGGTTCCACTGCGTCAGGTGGCTAAAGTTGAGCCAACGTGGCGCGATGGGCAAGTTCCTCACCTCAATGGCATGCGCTGTGTGACCGTGATGGCCGATGCAGAGCAAGGCCTAAACCCCATGAACGTGAACAAGGAGGTTAAGAAGCAGCTGCAGAATGCCAAACTTCCCGATGGCATAAGCATATCTTACGGAGGCGAGATAGAGAACAGCGCCGAAAACATGCCGTCGCTTATAGGAGCCCTTCTCATAGCTGTGGTAATGATTTACTTCATCTTGCTGGCCCACTTCCGCAGCGTTGCCACGGCCACCCTGCTGCTCGTGAGCCTCAGTCTTACCATATTCGGAGCGGCTATGGGCATCTGGATTACGGGCGTCGACCTGTCACTTACCTGTTTTCTCGGCTTTATCACGCTCATGGGCATACTCGTCCGCAACACCATAATAATGTACGACTACGCCGAAGAGCTGCGAGCCGACGCCAAACCTGACGAAAACGGCATAATGCACCCCACAACCAAGGAGGCCATACAGCACAGTGCCAAGCGCCGTTTGCGTCCTATCTTCCTCACTTCGGCTGCTGCCTCGGTGGGAGTTATACCAATGATACTCGGCAAATCGGGTCTATGGATGCCTATGGGTGCCGTAATCTGCTTTGGAACAATCATTACCATGTTCTTCATACTCACCATAATGCCCATTGGTTACTGGCTAGTGATGAGCGGAAGCACAAGGCGCAGAAGTGCCAACGACAAAAACGAAAAACAATAAGAACAAGGAATAAAACCATGAAAAAGATAATAGCAACGGCACTTGCGGGCATTGCGGCCTGCGGTATGGCCTCAGCCCAAGGCTCGTACAGCCTGAACCAGATTCTGGACTCGGCCCGGCGCAACAACATTGCCATGCGCAACGCCGACCGGAACATAGCCTCGGCCAGTGAGCAACGAAAGGAAGCTTTCACCAAATACTTTCCTACCGTGAGCGGATCGGCACAGTGGTTCGACGCCACCAAGTCGCTTATATCAACCGAAGTTAGTGTACCCGGAGTGGGATCGCTTCCTCTCAATTACATAAAGGACGGGGTCCACGGCAGCGTATCGGCCGTTCAGCCCGTGTTTGCAGGCGGAAAGATTGTGAATGGCAACAAGTTGGCAAGGGTGAACGAGGAATCGGGCAAGCTGCAAAAGCGACTTTCGCAAAACGAAGTGGACAAGACCGCCGAGCAGTACTTCTGGCAGATGGCCACGATTGAGGAGAAACTGAAAACCGTGGCCACAGTGGAGAAAATGCTTAACGACATACACAAGGACGTGGAAGTGTCGGTCCAGGCCGGCGTTTCGCTTAAGAACGACCTGCTTCAGGTGCAACTGCGGCAAAATGAGGTGGAGAGCCAGAAGCTGAAGCTAAGCAACGGCCTCTCGCTCGTGCGTATGCTCATTGCCCAATATTGCGGACTGCGCGACACTTCCTTCCTAATAAGCTACAACAGCGATGCCTTCTCGCCCGTAGACCTCAAGCAAGACCACCGGCAGGCACTGCATTCTACGGCCGAATACCAACTGCTGGACAAGCAGATAGAAGCTACCGCACTCGAAAAGAAGATAGCCGTGGGCCAGTATATGCCCACAGTAGGAGTGGGAGTGGGCTATAGCTACAACAACCTTATGGACAAGGGCAAGAACAACGCTATGGTTTTTGCCACCGTTAGCATGCCTTTGTCCGACTGGTGGGGCGGAAGCCACGCCATAAAGCGCAAGAAGATAGCCTATCAGCAGGCCATCGACGAGCAGAAAGACCAGTCAGAGCTGCTCATTATACGCATGCAGAACGCATGGAACAGCGTGGAGGAGGCCTACAAGCAGCTGGCCATAGCCGAGCGGAGCATAGAACAGGCCGACGAGAACCTAAGGCTCCACCGCGACTTCTATAGGGCTGGCACGGCCACTATGTCTGACTTGCTCGAGGCTGAGACCTTATACCAGCAGGCAAAAGACAGCCGAACCGACGCC
>CAZUWO010000162.1:0-5585 GCA_964623995.1 uncultured Prevotella sp.
TTTATAGTTTATTATTGTCTTGCTGTTTTGCAGCACTGCAGCCATGCCTATGTTGCCATCGCAGTTTCCGTTGGCCATGTCGTCGTCCTCGTTTATGAGCACTTCGTCGGTTTTAATGGCTCTACCGGCTATGGAAAGCGGAAAGTTCGTTATTATTTTCATCTCCTTTGCTGCTGCCACACCATATCCTCCGCCCGATATAGTGTCGGTTACGGCATTGGCGTTTATGTATGTTTGGTGGGCTTTATAATAGGTATTTGAGAGATATATTGAGTTGTTGCTGGCGTTGCCTGTGTCGAAAAGCATGCTCAGAGATTCCCCGTTGCCCTGAGCTTTCACCCAAGAATTGCTCAGAAGGTTAATGCCTGAGGCTGGCAAGGGCGTCATTTCAGCCGGAAAACAGAGTTTGTTGTCGGCCATGTTTATCTGTATTTCGCCCAGCGCGGTCATGATGTCGCGGCCAAGTATGGCTTTTTCACCTATCAAATCGAGTATTTCGTTGTTCTCGTCAGTGCCTGTCAGCACAATGATATTGCGCACGGTGATTGGTCCTATCTGCAAACTGTCAATATAGGCGCGCCGTCCGCTGGTGCCGTTAAGCATGATGGTGTCGCCCACAAACGGCAATCCCATATTGCGGGCAAGGTTTTCTGTGATGAAAGTACGGTCGGCTCCGGTGTCGAAAGAGAACGGAACGGTATGGCCGTGGACTACCACAGGTACGCTTATTTGGTAAGACCGAGAGTCAGCAGGTCTTCTTTTGCGCTTTTTCATCCATGCTTCGGTTTGCTTGGGCTTTATTTCCTTAAGCTCGAAACCGATGCTTACGTCATCTCGTGGCCTTGAAACGCTCATGGCAGGATAGTCCTTCAGTGGATTAATCCACTTGCCAAACTGCTTTATTGCTTCTGTAGCTGAGGACTGTCCCGATGCTTTCAGGCGGTTGAGTTCGTCGTTGAGTGCCTCGGCAGCTTCCTTATAGTGGCCCGATTCTTCGAGCATTTGAGCGCGGAGCATAACAAGCGGTGTGGCTTGAGGGCCGAGAACTTCGCGATAATTGGCAAGCAGTAGCCCCAGACTGTCGGCTGCTTGCTGCTTGTGGTTAGTGTATCGGTCGGCCATTGCCTCAGCTATCAGTCTGAGGTAGGGCAGCTGTATTGACTTTTTCAGTGTTGGAAGCTCGTCTATTAGCTCAAACCAGTCTTGCCCGTTAAGTAAGTTTGCCACGCGCTGATCAGCCTGTTGGGCTGCCAGTGGTAGCAGCGTGGCTGCTGTTAGTGCCACTGTGAGTATTAGTTTTTTCATGTTCTGTGGTGCCTGTTTGTTGCTTCTTGGCTTAGGTATGACTGTATGTTGACGTTTGTTTTAATAACGCTATCAGCCGGTGTTTATTATTTTTATACACTTTTACTGGGGGTGTTAACCTCATATTTGGCATGTTTTGATGCAAGATTCCGCTATTGTTAGCGTTTAATATATATAATCTGCCAGTGAGAAAAATTAAAACCTAAGAATAATGAGGGCAACACGGATTATTTATTTTGCTTTTGCGGCACTATTGATGCTGTGCTTTTGCGCATGCAGTGATGACGAAGATGAAGTGAACACCGCCCAGATTGTTGGAAAATGGGAGAAAGTTTACGACAAGGATGTGGTGAGTGAAGGAGGCGTGCAGCTGACATTCACTGCGAGCTCGGCAACTGATGGCAATTGCGAAGTGTATGTTTACGATGTCTTTGCCGGTGATAGTACTTATAGTCTTGCCTACACTATAGACCGCGATCAGCGCCGATTGACTCTATTTAATAGCGTTTACGGACAACCGACTGACCCAATTTATTACGAGATTAAAAAGCTAACAAGCAAGTGGATGACCCTGCATCTCATCAATTCTGACGTGATTCTGAACTACAAGAAAGTGGGATAAGCACTTAAAACATAATCGGCAACCATACTGAAGTAACCTCTTCGTATGGTTGCCGATTTGCTTTTGTGTTATTTCTGTATTGCGGTCAGGCTGTTATATCATTGTTAATAACGGCCGGTTCAGAACATTCCCAACAGGTAGAGATATACCACTGCGGCCGGAATGGCAAGCAAGCTGGAGTCGAAACGGTCGAGCATGCCTCCATGACCGGGAAGAATCTTGCCGCTGTCCTTAATGCCCAAGGTGCGCTTAAAGAGGCTTTCTACGAGGTCTCCCCATGTTCCGAACACCACAACCACAAGCCCAAAGCCTATCCATTCTATCTGATTAAGGTAGTGAGCCTCAGCTCCGGCGTTGGCAAAGTGGCCTATCAGGGCCGCGATTATGAGCACAAGCACGGCTCCACCAATGCTTCCTTCCCACGTTTTGCCCGGACTGATGCGCGGAAACAGCTTATGCCGGCCTATGAGAGAGCCGGTACAGTAGGCTCCGGTGTCGTTAACCCATAGGAAAACGAACAGGCTCAGCGGCAGAAGCATGTCGTAGTTGACGTAGTTTCCGCTCTCACTGGGTTGGAAAGCCACCAGCGTGAGCAGCGAATAGGGTAGGGCTATGTACATCTGACCGAACATAGTGTAGGCCCAATCGGCCACGGGGTTGGCCTGTTTCAGATAGAGTTCGGCTATGAGCAGATAAACAATGGTGAGAATATAGGGCAGAAACACGGTGAATCCCTGTACCATTCCCACCTGCATACCGGCCATTGCGACGAAGAAATAGACTCCGGCAACGGTTGAAATGAAGCGATTTATGTACACTCCCTCAACATGCTCGTTGACCAAGGTGGCATATTCCCACATGGTTAGGCCCGTAATGATGGCAAAAAGCAGCACCATGAAGTCGGGACGGGTCATGCCTCCCACCATGATTGCTATGAAGAGCACTCCTGTTATGGTGCGCTGAATGAGGTTGCGTTGTTTCTCTGTCAGTGACATATTGCTGTTATGTAAAGTCTCAGTTGTTGTCTTTTGGGGCCTGTTCCTCAGTTTGGCCGTTGTCTTTCAGCCTTTGTTCGTGCTCGGCTTGTGCTTTCTTCACTTCGTCGGGCATGTTTTCCAGCTTCAGATTATCGTCGTCGGTGCTGTCGGTTTTGCTGTTTTCGTCGGCAGTGTCAGCGTTTTGAGAGTTCTTCTCGTTCTCTTCCAGAATCTCCTCAGAGCGGCTTGCCCATGGGCGCTTGCCGAAAATGCGCTCCACGTCCTCGGCAAATATAACCTCTTTCTGGAACAACAGCTCGGCCAACTTGCGGTGGCCTTCCTTGTGTTCGGTAAGTATCTGCTTGGCGCGGTCGTACTGCTGGTTTATCATCTCAAGCACTTCCTGGTCCATAAGCTTAGCAGTAGACTCGCTGTAGGGCCTTGTGAACTGGTACTCTTGGTTGTTGTAATAGCAGATGTTGGGCAGCTTGTCGCTCATTCCGGCGTAAGCCACCATGCCATAGGCACTCTTTGTGGCCCTCTCAAGGTCGTTCATGGCTCCGGTAGATATCTCACCAACGAACAGTTGCTCAGCAGCACGGCCTCCGAGCAGTGCACACATCTCGTCGAGCATTTCCTCCTTAGTTGTGATTACGCGCTCTTCAGGCAGATACCACGCAGCTCCGAGGGCCTGTCCGCGCGGCACTATGGTAACCTTAACCAGCGGATTGGCGTGCTTACAGAACCAACTTACGGTGGCATGGCCTGCCTCGTGAATGGCGATGGAGCGCTTCTCCTCGGCCGTCATAACCTTTGTTTTCTTCTCCAGTCCACCTATTATGCGGTCGACGGCATCAAGAAAGTCTTGCTTTGTTACCTCTTTCTTGTTGTGGCGGGCAGCTATCAGAGCCGCCTCGTTGCACACATTGGCAATGTCGGCACCCGAAAAGCCCGGCGTTTGGCGTGCTAGGAAGTCCACATCCAAGTGTCCGTCAACCTTAAGAGGTCTGAGATGAACTCCGAATATTGCCTTACGCTCGGCCAGGTCGGGCAAGTCTACGTGTATCTGACGGTCGAAACGGCCGGCTCGCATCAATGCCGAGTCGAGCATGTCGGCACGGTTAGTGGCCGCGAGAACTATGACTCCGGAGTTGGTACCGAAGCCATCCATCTCGGTTAGCAATGCGTTGAGGGTGTTCTCTCGCTCGTCGTTGCCGCCCATGGCGGGGTTCTTGCTGCGCGCGCGGCCCACAGCATCGATCTCATCTATAAATATTATGCACGGGGCTTTCTCCTTTGCCTGACGGAAAACATCGCGAACGCGGCTTGCGCCCACGCCTACGAACATCTCGACAAAGTCGCTTCCGCTCATGGAGAAGAAGGGAACGCCGGCCTCTCCGGCCACAGCTTTGGCCAGAAGAGTCTTACCGGTGCCCGGAGGGCCTATGAGCAGGGCTCCGTGGGGAATCTTTCCTCCCAGCTCAGTGTATTTTTTAGGGTTCTTAAGGAAGTCGACAATCTCTTGTACTTCCTGCTTTGCCCCCTCCTGTCCGGCCACATCCTTGAATGTAACGCCCACACTGTCGGACTTCTCGTATATCTTTGCCTTCGACTTTCCTACGTTGAACACGCCGCCACCAGAGCCTCCTCCGCTCATTCTGCGCATGAGCCACACCCAGAACAGGGCCAAAAGCACCCACGGAAGCAACGTGACGAGAATGTCGCTAATCAGGGATGACTTCTGATTGTCGTAGCTGAAGTCGCTTATTTTCTTCTCTTTCTGCTTCAGAGTGAGGTATTTCTCAAGCTCATCCACAGAGCCGAACTCCACGTTAACATAGGGATTGGCTCCCACTTGCTGTGCAGGGGCCTTGAAAACGTCGCGTATGTGGTCGGGACGGACGTACATCTTGAGCGTGCTCTTGTCCTTGTTTACCACCACTTTCTGCGCATAGCCCCGCTCCACATAGCTCTTAAACACAGTGTAGCTGGCCGTTTCCTGTGCCGAAGGCTTCATAAAGTCGCCTCCGGAGAAGAACAACATAACCAAAGCTACGATGATAAGCACGTAGAGCCAGTTCATGTTGAACCGTGGCATCTTAGGGTTGTTGTCCTGATTATTATTCTGATTGTTCATTTCTGTCCTTACTCTCGTCTTGTTGAAAAATTAGTTTTTCAGGTTGTCATCATCGCTAATCTCCTTCATTGTGGCATCTTCCCAAAGCTCCTCCAGATTGTAATACTGGCGTGTTTCGGGCAAAAAGATGTGCACCATCACATCAGCGTAGTCGAGGGCAACCCACTGTGCGTTGTCGAGACCAACCACACTGATGGGCTTTTCGCCTGCCGACTCGCGCGCAAAGTCGCCCACCGACTCTGCAATGGCTTGCACTTGAGTGGGTGATCCTCCTTGGCATATCACGAAATATTTACAGATTGCGCCGTCAATTCCGTCGAGATCAGCTACAACTATTTTTTGTCCCTTCTTGTCTTGTATCCCTTTAATTATTGTACTTAATAGCCTTTCGGTGTTGTTTGTTTGCATTTATCTTTTATAATGTTATTTGAAATGCAAAGTTAGCTGAAAACGATGGTATAACCATAAAACCGCGATGTATTTACGTTTTTTTTATAAAAAATCGGCAAAAATATTTGTAGGTTCAACAAAAAGCCGTAACTTT
>CAZUWO010000163.1:0-5527 GCA_964623995.1 uncultured Prevotella sp.
CCATAGTCGCCACGGGAACTAACCCACAGACTGCCATAGCGGTCGGCTCGGAGATGGAAAAGGTTGGGAGCGACCTTTATTGTGCGCTCCACCTTAAAAGAATTGAGGTCTATAACGCTCACTGTATTGTCGTAACCCATGCCTTGCATTGCACTGTAGCCACCGCTGTTGGCCACATAGAGCTTGCTGCCGAGAATGGCAATCTCCTCAGGTTGATAGCCTACGGTGCACCTGTCTACCACCTGCAGCGACGCGGTATCAACCTTATAAACCTGTCCGAGTACACTCTTTCCATTCACGGGACCTACGTAACTGCTCACGTAGGCATAGCGATCGCTGAACGCAAGATACCGGCAGTTGGGTATGTCTACGTGCCCTTGGCTCACGGCGGTGGCGGCATTAGCCACTTCTACCTTGTTGCTCTGGTTGATAACCATCCACAATTTACTGCCGTAAATCTTGATATCGTTGCCCACATCACCCAATTCGAGCACCTGATTGGGGTTGCGCGAGGGGTATATATTGCGACTGTAGATGCCCGTTTTTAGGTCAAGATAGTCGAGAGTGGCCTTGTTTGAGCCCATGTTGCCCTCGTTTAGCAGGTACATTCCGGCCAGATGGCCGGTAGTTATTTCGCTTGTGTGCTCATTATCGGGGTAAACCACATCGTCGTCGTCGCGGCACGCCACGGCCATAAGTGCCAATATGAATATGAAAAGAGTTTTCTTCATGTTTGCTTTTTGCCTTTATCGTGTTTGCCTTATATTATAATAATGTATAGGAATCACAAATATAATTCCGTATTCTTCTTTTCACAATTATCATTTCTCATATCTCCACCTGCAAGCCTATGGCCCCATTGATGCCCGGCATGGGGTAGTTCTGAATAACATCATACTTCTGGTCGAACAGGTTATTTATTTCTATGGATACCCGATAGACAGGAGTCTGACTGCCATGGCGCCCTTTCCACTCGTATTGCAGGCTGATATCGTGGGTGTACCACGGTTCCATGTGGTTGTAAGCACTGTTTTCTTGACCGTTGTAACGTTCGCCACTGTAAATGAAACTGTAATTTAGCGCCAGCCCTTTCCATGACATATTGACCGTGGCAGAACCGCTATTGTAGGGCACATAAGGTATTTGGTCCTTATAGTATGGGTCGGATGAGCTCGTAACGTCGCGTGCATCCTGATACGAATACTGCACTCTGGCATTTAGATTGATGCCCTCAGGCAGCCTGAAAGAGGCTCCGGCAGAGACGTCTACACCGGTAATGTGGACCCGTCCCAAGTTAAGCATGGTCCAGCGGAACTGCTGCCCCTTTGGGTAAGCTATTATTTTGTCGCTCACTGTGTTATAGTAAGCGTCGGCTTGCAGGCTTATGCTGCTCAGAATCTTGCCCCCCGTGCGGCTGTAATTTAAGCCAACGTCGTACTGTGATGCTCCTTCCGGCTTCAGTTTGCTGTTGCCAACGTCGGTGTAATATAAGTCATTGAACGTTGGCATGCGGAAACTGCGCTTGGCAAAAGCCTTAAGGCTGAGCTCGTCATGCACTTTCGAGGTTCCGTTGCCGCTGCTGTGGCTGAACAGTGGAACACTGACAAAGAAGGCGGGCGTGAGCTTCTGTATGTCGCGGCTGCCTCTACCGTCGTCGGTTGCTGTCTTGTTCTTGATGTGGTCGTGTATGAATGTGGCCAGGATGGAGCCTTGCAGCTTGAGGTAAGGAAGCTCCAAGGCAGTGGCTAGGCTTACCAATCCCGACAAGCGAGTGGGGAAAGCAAAGCGATAAGTGTCGGCATTGAGCTTGTTCCAGCGGAAGTCTGCTGCTGCCGAAACACTCCAATTGCGCAGCAGTTCGTAGACATTGGCTGACGAGAGGTATGCTTCCTGCTGCCAATAGCGGTTGTTTGCCGGCAGCTGTGTGGTGTCTCTATTAATATAATGTGTACGATAGAAGGCGTATTTGGCAAGCCATTGGGTTGAGAACCTGTCGCTTAGGTCTTTCTGAAGGCGTGCCTGCACAAAGGTGTTGAGGTCGCTTTGGCGCTCGCCCCTGCGCCAAACGTTGTTGACTATGGCACCCGGTATGCCGCGTTCAGAGTTGTAAACGTAGGCCTTTGCATTCCAAAAGCCACCGCTTAGCAGTCCGTTCACGTTAAGTTCGGCCCGTTCGGCATGTACGTCGCCGTTCTGTCTGGTGGCGGTAGTATCGTAGGCAAGGCTCCCGTCCGGTGCCACGCGCTTGTAGCGGAACTTGTATTTGCCGTCGGAATTGAGGAAGCCGACGTTGAAAGAGGTGTTTACAGCGTCAGAAAGTTTCTGTTCCCACAGCGCGGAGAGGCGCACCGTGTTGCTCGAACCATACTTGGTCTTGAACTTTAGGTTGGTGTTCTTGCCCTGAAAGAACCGCGGCAGGCGTGTGCGCAGGTATATACTGCCAGCATTTCCAAAGTCACTGGCAGGCTGAAATATAGCGCTCTTCTGCCCGTTGTATAGGGTTATTTCGCCGATATTGTCGAGAGAGAACTGTCCAAGGTCGGTTTGGCCGTTCTGAGCGTTACCTAACTCAATGCCATCGTAGAATACTCCCACGTGGTTAGAGCCCATACTGCGTATGTCTACCGTCTTAATTCCGCCCACACCACCATAGTCCTTGAGCTGAACACCAGAGAAATAGCGCACGGCATCGGCCACAGAGTGAGCGTTTAGCCGTTCCAACTCCTCGCCGGAGAGCTTCTGTGGCGGCAAAATCTCTCTTTGCGGCAACCGGCTTGTTACCACAATCTCGTCAATGTGGTGCAGGGTGTCGGGCTCAAGAGTGGTGGCACTGATTGCTGCGGGCCACGCTAACAGTTGCAATACGAATAAGCACCTCATGCTTGTTTTTTGCGTTTTGCCATGCTGAACCATCCTCGTGGCTGTGCATGTGTATAGGCAATGGCAGGTCTTCTGGCTTGTTGCGCTATAAAGGCCGCCCGACTTCCCGTTTCAGCTTTGGCCCTTCGGGCCTGTGAGAACAGTGTCGTTCGGCATGAAAAAGCAACCTACAGCTGCGGGACAGCACCGGACTCATGACCGGTTTCCCTTTTTGATCGCATTGGGTAGCGAACCTATTGCCGTTGCAAAAGTACTTTAAATAAATCAAATGGCAAAACTATGGTCGCTATTTCTTGGCTTAAGCGGAGGACTTAGGGCTTGCTGTTGGCGGTGGTAGAGTGTGGGTTGACAGCTTAATAATTATTTATGTGTTACGGCGGTAGGGTAGCATGGTCTGTCGGCGGTGGTTGCCTTGATTACGGCTTCCTTACACTGTGGCTGTTAATGACTGGTCTTTTTCATCTCAGACTTAACTTCAAAGCAAGGAGAAGTTGTGGTAACAGCGACTTGGACCAACTATAATTGAAAAATCGGAACTGTACAGTTAAATAGTTGACTAACAGTGGTTTGTGTATAATGTGAAAGCTAATGCTGTTCGGAGCCAATACCGTAAACTTGTTACGGCACCGTCGTAATCTTATTACGGCACTTCCGTAACGGCGTTACGGAACTTCTGTAATCCCGTTACGGGACTTTCGTAATCCGATTACAGAAGTGCCGTAATCCAATTACGGGAGGCATTAGTTTTATAAATGTGTTTTGGGGTGCTGGGCGAACGTGCTTTCAGTGTGGTTTCATGGCTGAAAGAGTGGGGTGCGAATAATCACGTTAGCCACTTGCAAAGTTACAACTTTTTTCGGCCGAATGCAAGCTTCCGTTTGCTTTTGGCTGCCAGAGTTTGGCCTGGAGGCATTAAGCTTGGCATGCTATAGAATGCTTTTTTCAGAATTATTAGTGCTATAAGTGCTTTGCTTTGCATTAATAATAAAATATGGTATAGACCTTAAAGCAACCTGATAAAAATGGCCGGAACCAATCGAATGTTGGCTCCGGCCTTTTTATAGAAGGAATTTCAATTCGAAAAATGATTACATTTTTACTTGTTTACTGCATCAGAAAGCTCAGCGCCAGCCTTGAATTTGGCCACCTTCTTAGCTGCAATGGTGATCTTTTCCTTAGTTGCGGGGTTCACACCTTCGCGAGCTGCGCGCTCAGAAACAGCGAAAGTACCGAAGCCTACCAGCTGTACCTTGTCGCCGTCTGCCAGTGCTGCCTTGATGGCTTCTACGGTTGCGTCTAACGCTTTCTTTGCTTCAGCCTTTGGTATGCCTGCTCCGGCTGCGATTTTCTCAATCAATTCTGTTTTGTTCATAATTTGGTTATTTAAAAGTATTGTTGGTATAATAATTTGCTTTTCCTACCGCAAATTTAGGTTTTTACTTTCATTTACCCAACAAAAAGTAAAAAAAAAACAAGAAAAAGATGAAAATCATAGCCATAAAGCGTGTTTGTCTGCTCTATAATGGGATTTTTTCGTACTTTTGCGACAAATTAATTTAAGCAAAATAGCTTTGGGTCCGTTTGCAGACTTGAAGACATTTAAAACACGAAACAACTTATGTTCAGAATTCCTATCGCAACAAAATACCTGCTTATCATCAACTTCGTGATGTTCTTCTTCACGCTGTTGTATCCCGGACTCACTGAATTGCTTGGCTTGCATTTCTTTCTCGCGTCCGATTTTCATATCTATCAGCTTGTAACTTACATGTTCATGCATGGCGGATGGGCCCATATCTTGGGCAATATGTTCATGCTTTGGATGTTCGGTTGTGTGGTAGAGAACACTTGGGGAGCCAAAAGATTCGTTTTTTATTACATTTCTTGCGGCATAGGAGCGGGCTTGTGCCAGGAGATAGCACAGTTTGGAGAGTTCTATATCATAGCTTCACAGCAGATTCCGGGCTTTGACCTGGGCATGCTTACTACGGTAGCTCACAACAGTGAGAGCGTAATCAACCTCTGGACCACCGTCGGAGCCTCAGGCGCATTATATGCTATACTGCTTGCTTTCGGCATGTTGTATCCTAATGAGCCTGTTTTCATCTTCCCGTTGCCTATCCCCATCAAGGGAAAATGGTTCGTAATACTTGCTGCTGGCTTTGAACTTATGCTCGCACTTGGGCAGCCCGGCGACGGCGTAGCCCACTTTGCCCATTTCGGCGGCATGCTATTCGGCTGGTTGATGATACGCTATTGGCGCAAGCATCCGTTGGATGGATATGGTGTTGGTGGCGGTCAGAGCATCTTTGATGGCCTCCGTCGCAACTGGGAAAACCGTACTCATCGCTCTGCTTCTGACCCAGACATGTCTAAATGGCATGCTGCGAAGTCGGAAAGTGATTGGGATTTCAACTTGCGCAAGAAGAAAGAGCAAGACGAAATAGACCGAATACTGGACAAAATAAGAAAAAGCGGCTACGACAGTCTGACTAAAGAGGAGAAAAGAAAACTCTTCGACCAGAGCAATAAGGGCTAATGGCAATTGGCAAGAAACTAAAAGGCTTCACCATAGCCGTTGTGGCCGGATTAAACGCGGCCACAATCTGCATTATTATATTTAAGGCTTATTCCGACCATTTATATA
>CAZUWO010000164.1:0-5492 GCA_964623995.1 uncultured Prevotella sp.
CCGACAAACCAGCTTCAAGTTATCCTGGCAAGCTCGTTCAGTTGCTCTTCCACCGCTATCAGTGGTTTAATGGTGACCCGACAAAGGGCATGATTCTTATGCCTTGTGAGCTTATCTTCCTCAATGGTCACCACCTGAAGGAGTGCATCTATCAGTACATTGAGCTCTGGAAAGACGACATGGGCAAGGACTATGAAGGCTTTAAGGAGTGGTTTACCAAGTACTGCTACGTTTGCGCAACACTGGTTGACCGCATCGTTCCGGGCTTCCCACGCGATACCATCAACGAGATTCGTGAGAAGATAGGTTATAAGGACGATATGGTTGTTAAGGCAGAGAGCTTCCACCTCTGGGTTATCGAGAAGGCAGAGAACATGACCATAGAGCAGATGAAAGAAGAATTCCCAGCTGAGAAGGCCGGACTCCATGTGCTTATCACTGACGATGAGAAGCCATATCATGCTCGTAAGGTTACATTGCTTAATGGTCCTCACACCGTTTTGTCACCAGTGGCTTACCTTAGTGGCGTAAACATTGTTCGTGATGCCTGCGAGCACCCTGTAATTGGCAAGTATATCCACAAGGTTCAGTTCGATGAGTTGATGCAAACCCTTGATTTGCCAATGGATGAGCTTCAGAAGTTCGCCAGCGATGTGCTGGAGCGCTTCGAGAACCCATTTGTTGACCATCAGGTTACCAGCATTATGCTCAACAGCTTCCCGAAGTATGAGACCCGTGACCTGCCAGGTGTGAAGATTTATCTGAAGCGTAAGGGCGAGCTGCCACAGGGACTTGTGTTCGGCTTGGCAGCAATAATCATTTACTACAAGGGTGGAACACGTGCCGATGGCGCTGAGATTAAGCCTAACGATGATCCGAAGATAATGGAGAAGCTTACCGAGTTGTGGGCTACAGGCGATACTCAGAAGGTGGCCGAGGGTGTACTTGGCTTCGACTATGTATGGCATGAGGATCTTAATAAGACTGTTCCTGGACTCACAGAGCTCGTAAAGAAGGACCTCGACCTTATTCAGGAGAAGGGCATGCTTGAGGCTGTGAAGACTATACTGTAATTATTCTATATCTTAATATTGTAGGCATTCCGTCATCAAAAAGGTGATAGGAATGCCTATTGTTGTCTTTATAGTTTACCGTTATGAAGAAGATAACCCTTGCAATAGCGCTTTCATTGGCGGCAATGACGTCGGCTTATAAATGGCCTGACGATGGAATGCACCGCTACAATACTGATTTCACTATAGGAAAGACTGATTTTGCCGATACCATACCAGTAATATTCAGTGGCAATCAACTCTATGTGCCAGTCTTCATTAACGGTAAGCGCCATCTGTTTAATTTGGATACGGGCTCTTCTCAAGGTATAGCTTACGTTGGGTCTGGCATCAATTATGGTGAAACTTTAGGGAAAATACAATCTAAGGATGCTAATGGAAGAGTTGATACAGTACCAGTTGTGAGCTTTCCAGAAATGAGATTGGGCTCTCAACAAGGGCTTCTAATTAAGGGGTATGTTGGCTCTCTTGTCTCAAGACCTGGCAAACATTACTTTTATGATGGCGTAATAGGATTTGATTTGATAAACAAAGGGCTTACTATAAAAATTGATACGCACGCCAGACGGATGATACTGACCGATAGAAAGAATTTCTTTGGCAACGAGAAAGGCTTGAAAATGAAGTATAAATTGCACCGGTGGACGCCTTATGTTACATCAATTCCTTTTCTGAACGTTAAGGTTCTAACGTTGTTTGACACGGGAATGAGCGATTTTTATGTCATAAATAAGGGCTTATTCGATAAATACAGAGTTAAGGATCCGAGAGTACCGATGATGGTTGAGGAAACAACGTATGGCGGTAGCACTCTTGGCGTTTATGGAGCTGAGAAGAAAGGCTTGATGTTTTATATCAATTTTCCGTCAATAAAGGTAGGAGAAGCTGTATTTACTAGTGTTCATGGCTACACAACACAGGGTGATACTAAGCTGGGAGGAGCTTTTCTGAGCTACGGTTCGCTAATAATAGATGGTAAAAGGAAAACAATGTGGTTTAAACCATATGAAAATTTGCAGACTGTTGATGTAAACAATAAGATTAGCGACATTGCTTTGACAGATCTTGACGGTAAAGTGATTATAACGACGATACGCCATCGCAGTGAACTTTACCGCAATGGACTTCGTGAAGGTGATATAATACTGAAAATAGACGGCAAGGTTGTCAGTTCTTCTGCAGACGTTTCGTTGGTTAAAGGTATCAAGATAATAGCTCACGATAGCCGTGGCTTTAATAAGGAAGTTACCCTTTAAAAATGAATTGAGTGGACAAGTTAAATAACTTATCCACTCAATTGATTATTGCTTTTGCACGGTTTAAAATAAAAAACTGTATTAAATCAAAGCAATGATTATTTCTTGCGTTTTATCTTTAAACTATGTATTGCGAAGAAATGCTCTCGTTGTTAACAACGCGGCGAATAGTTTCGGCAAACATATCGGCCACAGATAATTGTACAACCTTGTCGCAACGCTTCGAATAGGGAATGGAATCGGTGAATACTATTTGTGTAAGAGCTGAGTTTTGAACCCTTTCGCTGGCCGGTCCTGACATCACACAGTGGCTTGCACAGGCCATAACGCTCTTTGCTCCTGCCGCTTTCATTATGTCTGCAGCCTTTGTTATAGTGCCGGCAGTATCAACCATATCATCTACTATGACAACATTCTTGCCTGCAACATCACCAATTATCTGCATACTTTCAACCACATTGGCTCTTGCTCTTGTCTTATTGCACAATACAAGTGGACATCCCAAATATTTGGCGTATGTGTTTGCACGCTTTGATCCACCAACATCAGGTGATGCAATGACTAGATCCTTGATATGAAGCGACTGCAAATATGGCAGAATCACACCACTGGCGTAGAGGTGATCAACTGGTACGTCGAAAAATCCCTGTATTTGGTCAGCGTGAAGGTCCATGGTTATGAGCCTGTCAATACCTGCTACACTGAGTAAATCGGCCACAAGCTTAGCGCCGATACTTACACGAGGCTTGTCCTTACGGTCCTGACGGGCCCAGCCGAAATATGGAATTACTGCGATAATGTGGCTTGCCGATGCTCTCTTGGCAGCATCTATCATCAGCAAAAGTTCCATAAGATTGTCGGAATTTGGGAAAGTGCTCTGTACCAGAAACACATCTTTACCTCGGATAGAGTCTTCAAAAGAGACTGCAAATTCCCCGTCTGAGAACTTGGTAACTACAAGATTGCCCAATGGACAGTCCAGACTTTTGCAGATTTTCTCTGCCAGATATCTCGTGGCAGTGCCGGAGAATACCATAAAAGTAGAGTTTTTGTCACTCATTTTTCCAATGGATTATATAATTTTATTAGGTTTTCAATACTTATAATACAACTTATCCTACGGCCTTTTTGAGCTTTTCGAAATAAGTGATAACTTCGCGATAGTCAGTCTGACTGTGTATGTCGAACCTGTTCCAAATGTCACTACACACTACTACACCGCCAAAACCAAGGTCACGTGCACGGCCAATGCTAGATAGTGTTATTCCTCCAAGGGCGTAAACCTTCTTGTCTATAAGGCCATGACGTGAAGCTTCTTGCAATTCTTTGTCTGTAGCGTCGCCCTGTCTTAGGAATACAAAGTTTGATTTCCTTTTCAATTCCTTCAGCTTTTCAAGTCCACTACATGTACGTCCTAACTTGCCACGATAGCCTTGTGGCACCTCCATATCAGGATCATCAATGTGAATGCCACCCAAATCGTACTCATTCTTAAGATAATAATGGTCGTGAACGTATATGTACCTGTATGTATCCTCAGGAAGTAACGTTAACAACCGTTCAGCATACATGGGCGAACTACCTGGCTTATTGATGTGCAGGCATTCGAGACCCGTATCAAACAGGGCTGCGAGTATTTTGTCTTCTTCCACGAAAAACGTGGATTTAGTCATTACTACAAGCTTCATCTCGTCTTAATTATGTTGCAAATGTATGAAATTTATCTGAAACAGACAATTATATCAATGGAAAAAGCTAACTTTGCAAGTATATTTTGTTTTTAAACCATGAAAGTATCAAGCACTGACTATCACGAGTTGACACGTCCATGTTATGTTGTAGAATCAAAAAGATTGAAGGCTAATCTTGAACTTATACATAATATTGCGCAGCGGACGGGTACCGACATCATCCTCGCATTTAAGGCTTATGCCCTTTGGAAGACTTTTCCTATACTCCGGAAATACATTAACGCAACAACCGCGAGTTCACTTTACGAGGCAACATTGGCCTATGAAGAGTTTGGAAGTCCTGCCCACACTTTCTCTCCGGCTTATACCGATTATGAAATAGACGAAATATCCCGTAAGTCAAGTCATCTTATATTCAATTCGTGGGGGCAATATAATAGATTTCATGATCGCGTTCGCAACGTTAATCCCAATCTGAGCATTGGCTTGAGAATCAATCCTGAATACTCAGAAGTGGAAACAATGCTTTATAATCCGTGTGCCCCGGGTTCACGCTTTGGCATCTTGGCTGCCGATATGCCTGATCAATTGCCTTCCGATGTCGAGGGGCTTCACTGTCATTGTCATTGTGAGAGTGGCTCAGATGTATTTGAGCGCACGCTGAAACATGTAGAAGAGAAATTTGAACCATGGCTTAGACAAGCTAAATGGATTAACTTTGGCGGCGGCCATCTAATTACACGCGAAGGATATGATGCCGAACTGCTTGTAAAATTGTTGTTATCTTTCCGTCAGAGGTATCCAAACTTGAAAGTTATACTTGAGCCCGGCAGCGCGTTCGGGTGGCATACGGGCCCATTGGTCAGTCAAGTTGTCGATGTTGTCGAAAACTTTGGCATTAAGACGGCCATAGTTAATGTGAGTTTTACGTGTCATATGCCCGACTGTCTCGAAATGCCTTATTATCCTGACATACGTTTCGCCGCGCATGTGGGTAGTGATGACAGTTCCGCCTCAATGCCTCACTCTTACAGAATAGGCGGTTGCTCATGCCTAAGTGGCGACTTTATGGGTTATTGGCAGTTCGATCACGAGCTCAAAGTAGGCGAAAACATCATATTTGAGGACATGAACCATTACACTACCGTTAAGACAACCATGTTCAATGGCATCACTCATCCTTCGATAGCGTTGCTACACGAAGACGGCGAACTTCAGATGCTTCGCCGTTTCAGTTATGTTGACTATAGGAATAGGATGGACTGATGGCTCTTATTTATTTAATGTGTATGCTGATAATATGATTTCTGTTTTCAGGTTTTTATTAAAAAAACTACCGAAAAGTTTGCAGGTTCAGAAAAAAGCATTACCTTTGCAACCGCATTTAGAGGAATGCGCCCGATTAATCGGGCTTTACGATGCGGCAATAGCTCAGTTGGTAGAGCGCGACCTTGCCAAGGTCGAGGTCGCGG
>CAZUWO010000165.1:0-5316 GCA_964623995.1 uncultured Prevotella sp.
AGGCGTAGGCTGTGCGCCCAAAGGCTTTGCCTCACCTCGTGGAGCTACTTGGGGCGTCTTCGACTTGCTTGCCGCTTTTGGCTTCTGTGGGGATTTGTCAGCCTCTGCGGACGGTTTGTCGATTTCGGCGTTCGGTGGAAGCTGTGCGCTCTCAGTTGCGCCCTGTGGCGAAAATTCAGCTTCCGCCTCGACAGTGTCCATGTCAATGACCTCTTGATTGGCATCCTCGTAGTAGACCACCTCCGCAGGAGTGTCCTTCGAAACTTCGACTGCGTCAGCGTCCTCGATTTCTTCTGTGGTTTGGAATCCAAGCATTACGCCA
This sequence comes from uncultured Prevotella sp., assembly GCA_964623995.1. Lineage (GTDB taxonomy): Bacteria > Bacteroidota > Bacteroidia > Bacteroidales > Bacteroidaceae > Prevotella. The sequence goes on from CAZUWO010000165.1 coordinate 323, forward strand.
GGGTCTGTGGTGCGGATAAACCAAGAAGCAGAGCGGTATCGAAGCATGAGCTGTGGTATTGACTTCCACTTGGGATTGCGAGCGTACCAACCTTCCTCCTTGGCTATACCAATGGTAATCTCTGGGCCTTTAAGGACATCACCCGTAGCCTTGTCGATGGCATAGGCGTACATTCCGTAGCTGTCCTTTCCACGTTCGCCGACCTCGGTGTAGCGGATTGGGGTGTACTTACCCGTGGCATTGAAGCAAGCGATGGCGAATTTCGCCTCAAAGGTCGGTGTCCCGTGAACGATGACTAAATTTTGGAGCACCATTAATGGGTCTGCCTGCATTCTCGCAGCCATGTTCAAGCCTATTAGGCAATCGCCAATATTCCCCTTGTACTGCTGCGGCACAAGATTGCTTGAAGAAAGTACTTTTGCCATTCTTTGGCCATCTTCGAAATCTTGGATTGAGCCAAAGATGTTCAAAGCTGTTGTCTGTGGCTGCTGAACAGCCAATTCGTTCTTTTTTTCCATAAAACTTCTTTTTAATTGTGTTAAACTTATATTGTTGTCACCGTTAGTGGTGCGTAGTCTACTACTTTGAGTGAAATCTGCTGACCAACCGAAGGGATAAGTTCCGAAACCGATTCTTTGTTGTCTACGAAGCATGGCACGCAGATTTGTGCAGCCTTCGATATTCCGTTCACGATGTCTACTGAAGCGTTGACCTTGCTTGCCGTGTTGAGGTTGTTGTAGTCAACACCGTTAATGAGGCAAGTACAAATCTCTTGGAGGTCATCGTTTGTAACGTTTTGCTGGAAGAACTTCCACTTCACTATGTCGAAGTAGCCGTTGACCTTGTCCTCCACAGCGTCAATCTTAGCCTTCTTGTAGTTGAAGATTTGGTTGAGAACGTTATCACAGTCAGCGATGATTTGTGTCAGTTCGGCAGAACGGTTCTGTAGCCGCTCCTTTTCCTTCTCCACACGCTTGTTGATTTCTTGGTCAGCCTTAAACTTGACCACATCGTCGGCGTTTGCAGGCTTTGCCTTTTGCAAATCCTCTAATTTCTTTAGGAGCTTCTTGTATTCCTTGTCGTCGTCAACGGTCAGCTTTTGCTCGTCCTCGTACTGCTTGGTTGCATCCTTTAGTGCCTTCTCTGTGTCAGCGACAGCCTTGCCATCGGCAGCCTTCTGAATGTTGTTGTAAGCGTCCACCGAGCCTTTGAGGACGGTTTTCTGCTGTGAGGCTTGTGTTGCCTCGTCCATTTTCTCCTTAAGCCTAGCCGACTTGTTCTTGTTGAATTCCTCTACAGCCTTGGCTTTCTCGTCACGCTTGAAGGCTTCGGGTAAAGGCTGACCGCAGACGGGACATTTGTCGGACTGCTGAAAGTCGAAGGTCTCACCGTTGATGCGCATCCACTCTGCCTTTGCCTTCTCAAAGGCTGTGGTTGCAGCGGTCAGCTTCTTGATTCGCTCATCTTGTGCCTCCTTGTTCTTGTTTCGGTCGGCATTTGCCTGTGAAAGCTTGTCGTTAAGCTGATACTTTGACTGTCGGAGCGTTGAAAGCTTTTTCTCATGTTCTTGTGTCCAAGCCTTCTTTCGCTCGTCCACGTCCTTCTGTGCCTCGTCGACAGCCTTGAAGTATTCCTCAACATTGTGAACGTCATCTTCGCCGTCCTCCTTGCCACCCTTGACCTTCAATGCGTCCTGTGCGTCAATCTTTGCAGGTATTTCGGTCAGCTCCTTGTTGGCACTCTTGCGAGTGTTCTTGTATTGGGCGTTTAGCTCGTCGATGGTCTTGCGCTCCTTGACTGCCTTTTGTATGGCAGGGAAAGGCTTTTGCAGTTTTTCCGCGTCAACCTCACCGACAATGGAAAGGAGCATTTTTCGTCTGTCCTCCATTTTATAGCCCATGAAGGAGAAGTTGTTGCTTAGAAGCTGCCACTGGCCGATTGGAATAAGTGCAGCTAGCTTCTTTTGGTACTCAGCCTTGGAGATTGGTACTTCATTCCAAAATCTCTGAACCTTTGTGCCATTAAGGTGCTCGTCGGGTGTGTTCTTTGCCTTCCAATCCTCCGTGAGGGTGCGTCTGATAGCTACGTCGTACTCTCCGTTGATGTCAAGCACCAACTCAACGACGGTGTCAACCTTGTGGACGATTTGGTTGTTCTCGTCGAGGGTTTGAACGATTCCGTTCGCACCGAGCGTCTTGCCGAACAAGCACCAATAGTAAGCCTCGTAGATTGTGGTCTTACCTGAGCCGTTAGCTCCGCTGATTACAGCGTCCTTGCCGTCAAGGTCTATCTCCTTACTGTGGATAGCCTTGAAGTTTTGTAACTTGATTTTTCTGATTCTGATTTTCATTGTTGTATCCTTTACTTGGTTTGTTTCTGTGCCTTTAGCCTTTGATATTCCTCGTAGGAGATTGAATGCTTGCTTTCTTCCTTATCACGCTGCCGACGCAGCTCACTTTCGTGATGGAATATTGCGTCGTTTCGCTCTCGAAGGAAGGTCTGTAAGGAAGAAGTTATCACGAGTGGCGAAACGCTGCCGTAGAAAACTCCGTACTTGCCTGCCTTGAAGTTGTGGAAGAACAACATCAGCTCCGTTAGCTTCAAGTAGTAGTACTCGCTTGCTATGACGTTGGCGCATTCCTCAACGAGGTAATCGTTCATCTCCTTTTGGCTGTTGCTGTAGACTGCCAATTCGGTTATCTGCGGAACGAGCCATGCGGTTGCAGCTTCCTTATCAAAGTCCCGATTCAACTTACCAAGGGTAGGCGCATTGCCGAAAAAGCATTTGTCCTTATCCTTGCAAATCTCCGTCTGTCGGTTGACTGAAAAGGTTGTCAGAATTGATTGCAGCCTTTCCGCTTTGTCTTGCATTGATACGGGACATGACCCTGTTGAACGCCTTCTCACCTGCTTGGTACTGCCGTTCTGCCCCTGTTGAGAATCTTCTGTCATTTTCATGTTCTCTTTTCCATTTGTTTTCCCAAGTGGCTACTGCGCTTTTCCACTTGGTCATTTTGTTTTTACCGACCATCCAACCTTTAGAATTGTAGAAATTCCACCAATCAGAAGCGTCGATATGATAGCCCTTTTCGCTAATGTAGGCTGCGACTTCTGCTATCGAAGGCGGTTTAAAGCGACCGTTCTTTTTTTCTTTTTCTTTTTTCTTTTCATAATCATAGTCATTATCATTATCACTATCATACGACGGATTAAACGGTTTTGTACTGTCGTCAACAGCCGTAGCGTCTGCAGCGTCCGTGACGGTTGTAGCAACCGTAGCGGTCGAAGAATTCATCTCTGTTTGTTCTTCCTTTGCCTTTCTCCTTTCCTTAGACTTAGTTCCATCACCCTTTGCATTTTTGCGGTTTTGGTCGCATTTGCTGTTGTAACGAGCATTGTCTTCGTCTATTTTAGTGGAAATAACGGTTAGTAAGACTTTTGCAGTTGGAGAAAGTTCTGGCATTTCACGATGCAATCCATAGTGAGCAATGGCACGATATATTTCAAATTGTGTCTCAGTTGGAAACTTCTCTATAAAATCCAACCAATCTCCGTGAAATACAAAGCTGTTCTTTCCCATTCTTTTACTTGTATTCTGCTCCCCAGTACCGCACAATCTCCATCCCGCTATACCTTGGTCGGCGGTTGCACTTCTGTATCGTGCAACGAATGTATCCAAGCTTGGTGTGGCGGTAGAGCGTCTTGCGGTCAATGCCGAGGATGCGTGCTGTTTCTGTAGCCGAGAACTTTGCCGTCGGCTTAACGTTAGGCTTCTCGTTTACCATGCCGTGCCTCCCATTCTCTTTTTCGCACTCGAATCTCCGTGTTGTAGACGGTCATCGGTTGTAGTATTCCAAACTCCTGACACGTCTTTCTAATAGCTTCTCGCCGTCGGAAACCATTGGCAAGGAGACCGTCCAAGTAATCAATAATCTTCTTGTCTTTTTCCTTTTTACTTTTCATTAACTCCATAGTGGCTTTAATTTAAATTAACTATAAATTTAGACTTCTTACTCTCAAAACCACTACCTTTGCATTGTTCGATACAGGCAGTGGTGAGAACCGATTGCAAAGGTATAAATTTATTCTCTCAAACAAAGCAAAAAGAGAGAAGAAGAGGTGAATATTTAAATTTATTAAGTGAATTTAGCAAAAGATGGAAAAAGAAAGGAATACACCTAACCCTAATAGGAACAGTTCAACGACGACCCCAGAGGAGCGTTCCGCGTTTTTGCAACGTTTCAAGCGAGCATGTAAGCTAAAAGGAATAACATTGCAACAATTACAGATTCGCATTAATAAAGGGCATGGATATTTTAATCACATGGGAAGAATACCGGACAGCGTAATAAAAGATGTGAAGAAAATAATACCAGACCTTAACATTGAATATATAAATAACGGCATCGGGGAAATGTTTATCCCGATATTAGATGAAGCAGTAAAAGAAAAGCAAGTTCCACTGATTCCCATAAATGCGCGAGCCGGAACCCTAACAGGTTTTTCCGAGGGAATTAGTGATTATGAATGCGAACGTATATTTTCTCCTGTGGAAGGGGCAGAATTGGCCATAACCGTGAATGGAGACAGCATGGAGCCGGAATATCCAGCAGGATGTGTTGTTTTTGTAAAGAAAATCAATGAAAAGGCATTTATTGAATGGGGAAAGACTTATCTTTTGGACACGTGCAACGGCGTCCTAATAAAAAAACTTTTCCCGCAAGACAAAGACAATTTGAAGTTTATATGTCGTAGCGTCAATCCAAATTATCCTGACTTTGACGTTAGGTTTGCGGATGTTTATGGAATCTATAAGGTACTTTTACAAATGTCTATGAAATGAAAATAAAAAGGTGAATCTTTACGAAATCTTTCAGGTATCAAAATAGACTTCCGTAAGTAATTGCAAATCAACTTATTGCAAAACAAGCATTAACATCTGGAAAGCGTGTAAGCGTCTAAAGCGCTTCACGGGTTCGAATCCCGTTCTTTCC
>CAZUWO010000166.1:0-5315 GCA_964623995.1 uncultured Prevotella sp.
AAAACACCCTTAAGCTGGTTGTCGATTTCAAGGAACATGGGCTCAATGGCACAGTTAGCGTGGGCGATACCACAGGAATTGAAGCTGAAGATGGCGATGATGCGGTAAGCGATGTTTATTCACTGCGCAAAGGAACCATAAATCTTAGAGACATGAAGAACCTTGGCGGATTTGAGAAAGGACTCCGCCAAGACGTAAATCAGCTGCAAAGAATATATAAATGCTTTGAGAGCTTTGAGCAGGATTATCGAAAAGGGACGGAACATGACAAGAAACTCGATGAACTTGAGCAGATATTGCTTAATAAACGCGAGCAACCAAACAAGAAAATAGTTATTTTCACGGCCTTTGCTGATACTGCCCGGTTCTTGTTTGACGAGTTACGCCGCCGCGGATTCACCCGCATGGCGGCCGTGTATGGCCAACTAGTCAATACAACAGGGCATCAAAGCAAGACTGATTTTATTGAAGTTTTGCAGAGTTTTGCGCCTTACAGCAAACTGTATAAGGAGCTTGACTGGAGCAATCTCTATGAGCAAGCAGGCTTTAGTCATGCCGAATACTATAACGATGAAAAGAAAAGATGGGATGTGGCCTATGACATCTGGCTGGAACTAATACACAAGTACAGTCCAAAATATGCCGCATTGATTGATGATGGCATTGACATTCTTATTGCCACCGACTGCCTTTCAGAGGGGCAGAACCTGCAAGATGCCGACACTCAAGTTAATTACGACATACATTGGAACCCGGTTAGGCTTATACAGCGGTTTGGACGAATAGACAGAATTGGCTCTCCGAACCGGAAAATACGATGCATCAACTTCTGGCCGGCAAAGTCATTTGACGACTATTTGAACCTTGAGACACGCATACAAAACCGCATGTCGATGATGACTCTTGTGGGTTCGGAAACTCAAGAACTTAATGACGACTTCAGAAAGATGATAGCCGACAATCCGTTGGTAGACAAAAATGCCAATAGATTACTTGAAGAGCTGCAGAATAACAGCCTTTCCGATATAGAGTCGCCACGCACTCTATCGCTGAAGGACTTCTCTTTTGAAGTATATAGACAAGACTTGCGCGACTACATGGAGCAAATAAAGGACGAACTACAGAATATACCTAACGGCATTTACTCTGGTTTCCGCTTCAGACCTGACCTTTTTTCTGCCGACATTCCTGAAAGTCTGGTGGCTATTGTGGGTTATCCGCATCGCGAAACAGGCAGCAAAAGCCGGTATACAGAGTTATATCTGATGTGCCAACCGGTGAATCGGGAGGAGACGATAAAGCCATCATTCTGCGAATTGAACCGTGCTGAGGTGCTTGAGTTGCTGCGGCTTCACAAGAAAGAAGCCAGACTGGTGCCGGATTGGATAGAAGGACAGCTCAATACAGGTAAAACTGAGCGGCTGTCGGCCATACTTAAGGACTGGATGAGACATAAAGCTCCCCAACAAGCCACAGCCAATATAAGAGATTTACTGACATCTAAAGACTTGAAACATCAGAAATTACAGCCTGATAATGAAACTACAGAAAGCCATTTCCGCCTTGACAACTTCGACCTTATAGTTTGGGAATACATTACAATATAAAGGAATCATGATTAGGGACAGTATAACTAAATTCGTGAGCAGCAGTCTTTTCGATGCCTGTACTGCTCTTCTTGGCGACCTACATATCAGTTTCTCGCGCGAAACGGCCGCTCCCATCAAGTTTGAGGACTATTACGAGGGTGCCATACCAAAACTTCTGCAACATGTTCTTGATAGAGTAAAAGCGACTTATTTTATAGGTGTGGAAACCGATTTGCCTGAAGTGGAAGATGCTGACAATCCGGCCAAGGCTACAAGAAGGCTTCAGGGCAAGTATTCCGGCATGTTCTTTTTTGCGGTCGATATGGATGACGATAAGAAACTTACACGATCAGAGATGGCTTCGCTAACTCGAGGGTTCAATCGCATCTCAAGGGCCAATCCGGTTATACTCTTTATCCGTCAGGGTAAATTTCTTACAATGTCTACTTGTGAGCGAATGGAGTATAATCAGCAATGGAGGGATGGCGAAAAGCTTGGTCGCGTGTCAATGTTGCGATACATTGACTGTACTGATCCGCATCGTGGACATACCGATATACTGGAATCGCTTGCCTGTGGGCATCCTTTCTCAAACTTTGATGAACTCTATAAGCACTGGATGGAGGTTTTCTCGAGCGAGATTCTTACAGAAAATTTCTATAATGAACTGAGCAATTGGTTTGCTTGGGCGGTAGAAGTGGTACGTTTTCCTAACGATATTACGTCGGGTATAGTAGATGAAAAGCTGAACAATGAGGCTGTTATTCGCATGATTACGAGACTTATCTTTGTTTGGTTCTTGCGGTGCAAGAGTCTTATACCCAAAGAATTATTTGATGAGAAATACATTCGGGAAAATCTTATTGACAATTTTGCCCCCAATATTGAAGGAAACTCATTAGGTTATAATCCGGAACGGAGCACGTATTATAGGGCAATACTGCAAAATCTTTTCTTTGCCACTCTAAATTGTCCCATAATAGCAGAAGGAAAGACTACGCCAAACAACCGCAGATTCAGGCAAGAAAGGGGCTATAAAAATATTAAGCAGGATCAGGACATAAACAACCTGATGCGTTATGAGCATGATTTCATGCCCGGAGGCGCTGAAAAGTTCTTGAGACTTGTCAATTCTACAGTACCTTTCCTTAATGGTGGGCTTTTCGATTGTATTGATGATAAACCTAATGGCAAATATTATGAAGGCTTTTCTGAACGTACGGCATCGTTGAAGAGGCTTTATGTACCCGACTACCTGTTTTTTGGCGGTACAAATGATACCAATCTCTGCAATTGGATCAATAAAAATGAGAATCGGCACGTTAGGGTAAAAGGAATCATTGACCTGTTTAAATGCTATCATTTCACCGTAGAGGAGAATACACCTTTGGAACAGGACGTTGCACTTGATCCGGAACTGCTGGGCAAAACATTTGAAAATTTGCTTGCTGCCTATATTCCGGAAACGGGGAAAGACGTGAGAAAGATGACAGCATCGTTCTATACACCTCGTGAAATTGTACAATATATGGTGGATGAAAGCCTTGTGGCTCATCTGAAACGTGCTTGTGGAGATGAGTATGAGAACGATTATCGCAGGCTGTTGAGCTATAATGATGAGGAAGTTGTGCTTGACGGCGAGTTGCGTAAGGACATTATGAAGGCTCTTTACAACTGTAGGGTGCTAGATCCGGCTTGTGGCTCGGGTGCTTTTCCTATGGGCATGCTACAGCAAATGGTACATGTGCTGAAACGAATAGACCCGGACAACACCCTGTGGAAAGAATTAATGATAGACATTGCTACAAAAGAAGCTGAACAAGCATTCAGAAACGATGATGAAAAAGAGCGCCGTGCAAGACTTGATGATATAGAAAGCGCTTTCAATCAGACACTTAATGATCCTGATTATGCCCGAAAACTATATCTAATAGAGCATTGCGTCTTTGGAGTTGATATTCAACCAGCCGCTATTCAGATTTCAAAACTTCGAGTTTTTATTTCTCTCATAGTTGATCAGCACTCAACAACAAATTCATTGGATAACTTTGGCATCCGACCACTGCCTAATCTGGAAGCTAAATTTGTGGCTGCTAACACTCTAATACCTATAAACTACGACAGTTCGCTTGTAGACGGTAATCAGGAAGTAAGAAAATATAAGGATAAACTAAAAGAATTGAACCATAAAATCTATCTTGCAAGGCAAAAATCATACAAGTACAAACTTAAAGATGAAATAAAGGCCACACGCAAGGCACTTGCAGAAGCAATAAAAGAAACTGGTTTTGTCCAGTCAAGTGTAGCTTCGCAGCTTGCAGAATGGGACATGTTTGATCAACATAATTCATCTTCGTACTTTGATGCCGAATGGATGTTTGGCGTAAAAGGAGGATTTGATGTCGTGATTGCTAATCCACCGTATAAAGTTGTTGATGCTAATGACCCATTAAAGCCCGTGTATAATTCAATCTATGAAGTGGCTCGTGGTGGAAAAAGAAATTTATTTTACCTCTTTTATGAAAGAGGAATAATCAACTTAAAGCAAGATGGCGTTCTGTCATACATAACTCCCGACACCTATTTGTCTGGAAATGATACTGAGTACCTTAGAAAATATCTTGTCAAACACACGCAAATAAGAAGTATTGTTCTCTATTCTGAGAAGGATAAGGTATTTAAGAATGTAACACAATCGGTTGCAGTGATGGTTCTTACAAAAGGAAGAGGGCATGGAAAATTCCCTATTTTTTCGAAAAAGAATACCTATGTTATAGAATATGACAATCTTAAAGAGGATAACAAGTATATTTTTAAGGCAGATGATGCAGTGATTGCACAAATGAATAAAAGTGATTTGAAATTTGATAGTGTATGTAATGGAAAACAAGGTGACATAAACTTGACTTTAAAGAAATCTTTTTTTACCGAGAATCAAGAAGAATCACTTCCTCTTGTGAGGGGTAGTCAAATTTCAAAGTACACCTATAGACCAGGGAATGAATTCTGCAAAATGCAAGCTTTAAGTAGAAACCAGACTTCTTTAGGCAGAATCGTATTGCAAGAGGTTTCGAACCAAGGCTTAAAGTATAGGGTTAATGGAACGATTCTTAAAAATGTGATTTGTGGTCACACATGTAATGTTCTTCTCTCCAATAATGACAAATATAGCAATGAACTGATTCTAGGAATTCTGAACAGCACATGTGTAAATTACTACTTTAAATTCTATAATCAAACAAATCATGTTCCAATTGGTGAATTAAAGAAAATACCTTTTCCTAATAATATTTCGGATGATAAGGCAAGTAGGATAGAACACCTTGTGAAAATTATTTTGAAGCGGAAACGGTCTGATGTAACAGCCAATATCACAATGGAGGAACGCTGTATAAACTTTATCGTCTATCATCTTTATGGCCTAACTTATGATGAAGTCTTAATAGTTGAGCCACAAACAAGTTTCTCCAGGGAAGAATATGATAACGATTGCATTAACGCAAAACAGCTATGAGTAAACTTAATGGCTTTTATTATTTTATAAAATCTATAAGCAGGCAGTTGAAAATTCATAGAGTTTGAATTGAAGTTGAGGATAGAATAAACCTTAGAACAGATAAAACAAAATCCCCAAACCATTATTTTAATGGTTTGGGGAAATATTTAAAACCTTGTGCGCCCTTAGGGACTCGAACCCTAGACCCACTGATTAAGAGTCAGTTGCTC
>CAZUWO010000167.1:0-5305 GCA_964623995.1 uncultured Prevotella sp.
GCTGTTATGTCTTCTGGCTGTTGTATGTTTAAAACTCAAGGCAGACGATGAGATAATGCGCCTAATAAGCCAGATGACCCTTGAGGAAAAGGTTAGAATGTGCTTTGGTGGTGAAGACTTTGGAAAAGTCATCTTCCCAGGTGTTCCTCGCTTAAATATTCCAGATATTAATGGTTCCGACGGTCCACGTGGCGTTACTATCGGTGACGTTACAGCTTTCCCTTCGGGAATAGGTCTGGCAGCTACATGGAATCCTGAATTAACAGAACAAGCAGGTAAGGTGATTGGCGAGGAAGGTCGTGTCCGTGGCGTCGGTATTATCTTTGGTCCGGCATTCAACATTAATCGTGACCCTCTTGGAGCCAGATTCTTTGAATATATGTCAGAAGATCCAGTGCTTTCTGGTAAATTGGCAGCTGCTGAGATAAGAGGAATGCAGTCAATGGGTGTCTCGGCTTGCATAAAGCATCTTGCAACCAATGGTCGTGATTGGAACCGCGATAATTATATGACGTGGTGTGATGAACGCACTTTAAGAGAAATATATCTTCGCGGCTTTGAAATTGCTGTCAAGGAATCAAATCCTTGGGCGTGCATGACTGCGGCTAATGGCTTAAATGGTGAATTGTGTAGCGATAATCAGTGGCTTCTGAAGGAAGTCCTTAAAAATGAATGGGGCTTTAAGGGAATTGTCCTTACTGATTTCTGCCACTCTCGTTCAACCGTAAAGGCTGCTTTGGCTGGTCTTGATGTCGATATGCCTTGGGGTACTTACAATGATGTGCCATTTGGTAAAAAACTTGCCGATGCCGTTACAGAAGGTAAGGTGCCAATGTCAAATCTTGACCAAAAGGTGTACCGTTTGCTTTATCTTCGCTATCAGTTAGGCTTGCTTGGTAATAAGCCATGTCTTATAGGTAAAGGAACTGTAAATACACCTGAGCATCAGGCTGTAGCACAACATGCTGCTGAGGAAAGTGTTACTTTGCTAAAGAATGATCGTGGTTTATTGCCTCTTTCTGATAAAAAGATAAAAAATATAGTTGTCCTTGGTCCTAATTGCAACCGTCGATTTGATGTTCTCGGACTCGGTGGAAGTTCTGGCGCAGAATCTCCATTTGAATTTACTGCTTTACAGGGAATGCAGGAAAGGTTGAAAGGAAAGGCTAATGTAACATATCTTCCTTTGACAGGTGAGGCAGAGTTCCAACTCATTGCGGGAAATACTTGGGTAAAGAAAGACGGAAAGAGTATGGATGTGGAATATACTGACCTTAAGGGACTGTATAGTCACCATGTAGATGCTCGTGATGTTAACTTTTCTTTCTTCAAGAAGTCTCCTGTTGACGATATTCAACTTGGTAATCTTAAGGCTACAATAAATGGACGCATAAAAGCACCTGTTTCCGGTCTTTATACATTTAAACTTAAAGCGGATAATCCAGCAGATCTTTGGGTTGAGGATATGGGCGCGCCTACAGTTAGACTGGTTGAACATGGTGTACCACAGGAAGGGTTTGCTTTAATGCAACTTGAGGCTGGACATGAATATAATGTACGTATCATCTATCAGCAGAATGTTGAGGGTGTAAAAGGTTCAACAGAAATGAACTACTGGGCAAAAGACAATCCATCTCTTCGTTTGGAGTGGGGATTGCCTGGTGACGCTCACTCTGCTGCCGAGGCAGTTGCTAAATACCGTAGTCAACTGAAGAAAGCTGATGCTATTATTTTTGTCGGAGGACTCGACCATAATATGGACTGTGAAGGGCGTGATCGTCAGTCTATGGACTTCCCTGCAGGACAGGCTGCGATGATAAGTGAACTTTCTAAGGTAAATAAGAATCTTATAGTAGGCCTTATTCATGGTTCTCCACTTACATTGCCTTGGCTTGATAAAGTTCCGGCAGTTGTAGACATGTTCTACCCAGGTATGTTTGGAGGTAAGGCTTTTGCGGAGATTCTCTTTGGCGATGTCAATCCTTCTGGTAAACTCACATTTAGTTGGCCTAAGAAGTATGCTGATGCTCCACTGAATGTATACTCTCATCAAGATCGTGACAATGTATATATCTTGGAGAGGGATATGATAGGTTATAGGTATTATGACACTAAACAGGTTGAGCCTTTGTTCCCGTTTGGTTACGGCTTGAGTTATACTCAGTTTAAGTATAGTGATTTGCAGGTTGCCCCTTCTGGTAAGCATGTAACTTTTACGGTTACTAATACAGGAAAACATGATGGCAAAGAAACCGTTCAGCTGTATGTCGGACAAATTAATCCACCTGTTGAGCGTCCTGTGCATGAGCTCAAGGCTTTCAAGAAGGTAAATCTTAAAGCAGGAGAGAGTCAAAAGGTTGAGATAGATCTTAATGACGATGCTTATTCTTATTGGCATCAGCTTGATAACGCATGGAAGGTCGACAAAGGAAGTTATGTCATTGAGGTTGGTAGCTCTTCAAGGGATATACGCCTGAAACAGGAAGTTTCCTTATAAGTTTTTCTAAAAAAGTATAATAAATGATTTTGAATGTCAAGAAATCGATTGGTTTAAGTCTTTTATTTTTTGCTACGGCAGTAAGTGCTCAGAATCCTATAGTTCCTGCTGGGAAATACTGTTCTGACCCGCAAATGCGAACGTGGAATGGGCAATTATACATTTATGGTTCTCGTGACGAATCTCGTGACTATTATTGCTCTTATAACTATGACGTTTGGTCCACAAAAGACATGAAGAATTGGACGGAGCATCCAAATGTGTTCATTTCAAAAGGCAAGGGTGATGAAGTGCCTTATAACGATGAATTGCTCTTTGCCCCAGACTGCATGTACCGCAATGGTAAATATTATCTTTATTTCAGTCAGGGCGGAAGCCCCGATGTGGAGAGCGTAGCAGAGTCTGATTCACCAGTAGGACCTTTCAAGAAAGCATCCCTTATACGCCATGCAGAGCAGATAGACCCTTCTGTGTATATTGATGATGATGGACAAGCTTATTTGTTTTGGGGACAGTTTGCTTGTAAAGGGGCTAAGCTGAAACCTAATATGCGTGAAATAGATCCTACAACAATACACGACAGTATCATTACAGAGAAGGATCATTTCTTCCATGAGGGTTCCCAACTCATTAAGCATAATGGGTGGTATTATCTTGTATATGCTGATATTCAGCGTCGTGGCATGCCAACATGTATTGGTTATTCTATGTCACGCAATGTTTTTGGTCCTTACGAGTACAAAGGCATAATTGTAGATAATTTTGGGTGTGACCCGTATGTATGGAACAACCATGGGTCAATAGGAGAATTCAATGGGCAGTGGTCTGTATTCTATCATCGTTCTACCAATGGTAGTGAACGTGGTCGTAAAGCTTGTGTAGAACCTATACATTTCAATCCTGATGGCACTATCAATGAGGTAGAAATGACTACACAGGGAGCTGCTGGTCCACTAAACCCATTTAAGACAATGGAAGCATGGCGTGCATGTTATCTGCTTGGCAGTGTCAGAGTGGAGCCCATTTCTGCTGACAATGATATGCTGACGCATATTGAAAATCAAAATGCTGCTTCATTCAAGTACTTTGATTTCCCGACAACTCCTCGCAGCATAGAGATGAAAGTTGTTCCGCAGCATGGTGGACGTGTTGAAATTTATGCTAATACCCTTTCTCTTCCATTGCTGGCTACAATACAAGTTCCTGAAGGCGACGGTAAAACGCCTATTACCTTAAAGGCAGATGTAGATAAGAATGTGAAGCTTACAGGAGTTCATCCTATTTTCCTTCGTTTTAGAGGAGATGACGGTGTGAGCCTTTTCAAACTTGATTCTTTCCGCTTTAATCCTCAATAGATGAGTTCCGGTAGATAAGTTCTATGAATAAATTATTCTTCTTTTTTCTGATAAGCCTGCTCTTTATTGCCACAAAAATGAGGGCAGGCTCTTCAGTTTCACTAAATGGAGAGTGGAAACTTTATTATTGGCAACAACCAGAATATGCCGTTACAACTCCGGATAGTGTTGCTTTGATGAATCCTAAGAATATAACAGCTCTGGTTCCTGGTAATGTCGAAATAGATTTGCAGCGTGCAGGTTTGGCTGCTGATCCTCGCATTGGTAGTCATATCTTTGATTTCCGTAAGTGGGAGGGCTATCAGTGGTGTTATGATAGACATTTTACAGCTCCGTCACTCAGTGATGGACAGAAATTACAATTGTTTTTTGGCGGTATTGACTGTCTTGCTGAGATATGGCTTAATGGTCAACACATCGGTTCGGTTGACAATATGCTTATTGAGCATGTGTTTGATGTGACTAAAATAGTCAAGCAAAGAAGAGATAATCATTTGCAGGTAATCATTCGTTCTGCCGTTCTTGATGGACAGAATCATTTCCTTGGACAAATAAGTATTGGACAATTCCCAAGCGAGGAATCTGTTTATATCAGGAAAGCGCCACACATGTTTGGTTGGGATAACCAGCCGAGACTTGTCAGTGCGGGACTTTGGCGTAATGTGGAGTTGCGGGTAATTGATCCTGTCTCAATACGTGATGTTAACTATATAACAACTGCTGTTGACACTGCTTTGCATACTGCACATTTTTATGCTGATATCCAGTTGTCTTTACCTTTCTCTGCTTTAGATAGCACTCACTGTCGCCTTACTTTCTCTAAAGATGGTAAAGAGGTGTTTCGTCAAGAAATTCCTGTAGTGACAACAGCTTTCCGTTTTAATACAGATATAAAAAATATAGATTTTTGGTGGCCTCGTGGCTATGGCAAGCCAAGCCTTTACGATGCTTGTATCGAAATAATTGATTCAAATGATAAGGTAATAGCTTCAGATAAAAAGAAATATGGGTTCCGTACCATTAAGCTCGACCGTACAGATATAAACTTGTCCGATAAGCCAAGTCGTTTCTGTTTTATAGTTAATGGGGAGAAGATATTTGTTCATGGTTCCAACTGGGTACCTTTGGATGCTCTTCACAGTCGTGACGCAGCTATAGTAGACAAGACTGTAAATATAGCAGCAGATTTAAATTGTAACATGTTGCGCTGTTGGGGTGGAAATGTTTATGAAGACCATAGTTTTTTTGATCTCTGCGACTCCCTTGGCATCATGGTATGGCAGGATTTCGCAATGGCATGTACTTATTATCCTAATCAAGCTGACTTCGCAAAGAAAATAACAGAGGAAGTAAAAAGTGTAGCTATAAAGTTGCGCAATCATCCGTCTTTGGTGCTGTGGGCTGGAAACAACGAGGATGATGGTGGTCACGTTTGGTCGTTGCGTCCTTTCGA
>CAZUWO010000168.1:0-5263 GCA_964623995.1 uncultured Prevotella sp.
ATACGCCCGACGCAATAAGCTATGCCGTGAGCGCTTCGGCCAAGTTCGTGGCCGACAGATACCTGCCCGACAAGGCGATAGACCTTATAGACGAGGCCGGAGCTTACAGAGAGCTGCACCCAACCGAGGGCGAACAGCAGCTGGTGGATAAGGATCTGGTTAAGAAAGTGCTGACACGGGTGTGCAAAATAGACGCCACGGCACTCAGCGAGAGCGATAACAGCGCGCTGAGTACACTATACGACCGCGTGTCGGCTAAGATTTTCGGCCAGGATGAGGCAGTAAGACAGGTGGTTGAGGCCGTAGAGATGTCGAAGGCAGGCCTGCAAGACGACCACAAGCCACTGGCAAGCCTGCTCTTTGTTGGGCCTACGGGAGTGGGAAAAACCGAGGTGGCCCGCGTGCTGGCAAAGGAACTGGGCGTGGGTTTGGTGCGTTTCGACATGAGCGAGTACACAGAGAAGCACGCCGTGGCCAAGCTTATAGGCTCTCCTGCAGGCTATGTGGGCTACGAAGACGGCGGTTTGCTGACCGATTCCATAAGGAAGACACCCAACTGCGTGCTCCTTCTCGACGAGATAGAGAAGGCCCACAGCGACATATATAATATATTGCTGCAAGTTATGGACTATGCCGTGCTAACGGACAACCGCGGGCAGAAAGCCGATTTCCGCAATGTGGTGCTGATTATGACCTCTAACGCCGGCGCACAGTATGCTTCCAGCGCCAGCATTGGCTTCAACGGCCACACTACACGTGGCGAAGCAATGCTCAAACAGGTAAAACGCACGTTCAAACCTGAGTTCCTCAACCGCCTCACGGCTACGGTAGTGTTCAGCGACATGGATAAGCCCATGGCGCAGAAGATACTCAGGAAGAAGCTCGGCGAACTGCAAGAGAAGCTCGACCGCAGGCATGTGGCCATGAGCTTGAGCCCTGAGGCCGTGGCCTTGCTTATGGAGCGGGGCTTCACTGCCGAGTATGGAGCCCGAGAAATGGACCGTGTGATAGCCCGAGAGCTGAAGCCTCTGCTAATGAGGGAGATACTTTTCGGAAGTCTTAAGAGCGGTGGCAACGTAAGAATAGTGGCAGAAGATGACCGTCTGGCAATTGGATGAGCGGCTGATAGCATTCCCCAACCCACGCGAAGGCGAACCAGACGGACTGCTGGCTGTGGGTGGCGACCTCAGCATGGAACGGCTATTGCTGGCTTATAGCAATGGCATATTCCCATGGTATGGCTTCAAGGAGTCGGCAGAAATACTGTGGTACTGCCCTATGGACAGGTTTGTCATCTTCCCGTCGCGCATACATGTGAGCCACAGCATGCGCACTCTGATTAACAAAGGTAGCATGAGCGTAACCCTGAATCAGGCTTTCGACCGCGTGATAGAGGCTTGCAGCTGTGCCGATGGGCGCTACAACATGGAGGGAGCATGGCTCGGCGACGACATGATAGCAGCCTACAAGCGGCTACACAGAGCAGGCTTTGCGGCCAGCGTGGACTAGTGGGAGGACTCTACGGAGTCACACTCGGCGGGTCGTTCTTTGGCGAGAGCATGTTCTCGTTGCGGCCCTCAGCCTCGAAGCTGGCACTGATATTTCTGGCCCGAACCATGGAGAAGGCGGGCGCGGGGCTGATAGACTGCCAGTTTGAAACGCCACATCTGCTGAGCATGGGCGGTGAACACATAGGCTACGACCAATATATGAGCATAATAAAGCGGCACAAACGGTGCTCAAAACAGCCATGACAGCATTGCCGGACATTCGGCTTAGCCCTTAGCTTTATGCGCTCAGACACAAAAAAAAGCAATGAAGGCACGCTCGCCTTCATTGCTTTTGTGTTTCTGTTTTTGCCTTAAAGGCAGGCCCCTTGGGGGGATTATGACTCCTTCTGAAGCTTTAATCCAATCTCCATTCCGTCATAACTGCCCAGCAGAGAGCTCAAGGTGCTGATCGTGCTATTGCCCGTAAGCTTGCCTATTGCGCCGGCATACTTGAGCAGCTTGCTTGCGTCCATCACTATGAGCAGGTCGTTTCCGTCGAGCTGAGTGGTGCCAAGCAGTTGCTGCATGGTGCCTCCGTAGTTCAGTTTCACGCTCTTTCCGCTTATGGTATAAGTGCCACTAAGCTTCTTTGAGCCCATGGTCTGGGTGAAGTTGCCATCCTTGTCGAACGTCATTTGCATGGCACCCTTCTTCAGTCCCACCTTGCTGAACTCGCTCTGCAGCTTCTTCTCAATCGTGGCACTGGCCACTTTACCGCCCAGATTCTTCAGAACGTTGTCTGATTCGAACACTACGGCCGGCTCCTCATAGGTCCACGTGCCCACGATATTGTCGGCAGTGGCTGTCTTTGAGGCATCAAATATGGTGCTCAAGCCCGATATTATGCCGCCGAGGCCTGAGGTTGACGAGCTGTTATCGCTCGAACTGCTGCTTGAACCACCGCCAAGCAAGCCTCCAAGCACCGATGCGGCCGTGGAACTCTTGCCCGACGACTTGCCGGAACTGCTGCCTCCGAGCAGGCCTCCCAGTATTGTCGACACTGCAGAACCATTGTTCTGAGTGGCCTCAGTGCTGCTATTGTCCACAGCTTCTGCTGCCGTGCTGCTCTCAGCAGGCGTTGTTGTGGTCTTCTTCTGTGTGGTAGTGGTCTTTTTGGAGGTAGATTTCTTCTTAGTAGTTGTTTTCTTTTTGGTCTTCTTCGCCGGAGTAAGCATCTCCTGACTCATCCCCTCCAGGCTTTCATTGGCGGCATTTGCGGGCTCGGTCACTGTGGTGGCGAGCAGCAAAGCAGCCGCTGCGGCTAAATAAACTTTGTTCATATACTGTCTGATTTAAATACGTCTTTATTTTTAATAGTGCAAAATTACTCAATAATGGCAATACTACCATCATCGGGTAACCTTTTTTATATCTTATTCCATTTATTACAAAAAGCGGTGATGGCACCATCACCGCAGGCAGGAAATAATCCAAACGGAACACAATAATCCCTGTTTTGGACACAGAATAGGGCTGAACGGCCTCGCCACACATATAATAATAAGGCGTACAGAAACAAGAATGCCGCCCCGGCGACAGCTTCGCGGGACGGCATTTCTTGTGTTATGGTGTGATAGCACCGGCTTATTTGACTATCACTTTCTGACCGTTGACGATGTAAACGCCCTTGTTCAGTCCCTTGGTAGAGGTAACATTGGAGCGCATCAGTATGCCATCGGTGGTGTAAACGTCGAATGGCTGCACGGCCGAACCGTTGACACCGCTTATTCCTGTGGTAACGGTTATGCTGACGGCATTGCTCAACGGACCCTCCTGACCATCGTAAATGGCAGTTACATAATATGTATGGTTGCCATCGTCGGGGTTGTCAGTGTAGCTGGTGGTAGTGGCACCAACGGTTGCTATGAGCACTCCGTCGCGGTAAATGTTATATCCCGTGAGCGTACCGCTAACCCCACTCTTGCTGAATTTGTAGGAAAGGTCGTCTATTAGGAATCCGAATGCATCGTGAGAGGTGCAGCGTATGGCGAAGTACTTGGCGCCATCGGGCAGTTCTACCTTGACTTGAGACCAGCTTGCCTGGTTAAGCTCGTCGCCGCCAAGCACAATGCGCTTGAAGTCGGCAGTGTCGCGGCCTGTTGTTGAGTACAGCACCTCGTAGCGCTCCTTATAATCGTTGCTCAAGCTCTTTGCATAGAACGATATGGTTTGTGCCTTGCCGGTGAGCTGAGGAGATATGAGCCAGTCGTCGTTGCTGCCGTTAGGAGCGGCTGAATTTGACGGGTTCACGCCGAGGTCTATCAGATACTGCTTGCCGGAATGGGCTCCGAACTGGGCAGTTCCACCCATACCGATGGAGTCTGCATCAAATACCATGTAGGCCATGGCTTCACCTTTGTGCAAGTAAGAGGCACCACTGATGCCGTAAGTCGGCGCTCTGTCGATGTCGAGGAGCTTATAATCGCCTATGGCATCCTTGCTCCAGGCCGGATAACCTTCAAAATCGTCGAGCTTGTCGGCCTCATAGTTGTCGCCGGAAGGCTGAGTCCACGAGAGCGATACATTGGTTTCGCCATGTCCTGTAAGGTTGTCGACGGCGGGAAGTGAGTTCTGAACTATTCTCAAACTGAGGGTATCGCTGTTGTTTGTTACGTCAGCGTCGCCGTCATAGGTCAGTTCAGTGCGCAGCGAAACTACGGCAGAGTCGGCTGCCGACGGTGTGAAGCTGAGGCTGACTTGCTTCTTTCCGCTCAGCGCGGCAAGTACAGAGTCGGCCGAAACCTTGTCGACCAGCTTGCCGTTGGCATAGAGGCTGACGGTGTAGCTGCCCTTAGTGGGGTTCAGACCCAGGTTGCTCACGGTGGCATTGACGCTTATCTTCTCGCTCACATAGGCGCTAAGCGGAGCCTTTGTGGCCAGTGCGAGGTCGTTGTCCTGAGCATCGTAGATGTGAATGTCGTCGATGTTGGTGCCGAAAGCAGCTTCAGCGCTCTTGGCATGGAACTGCAGGAAGGCGTACTTTGCACCCGACAGCTTGCTGAGAGGTATGTATTCGTAGCGCCAACCTTCGGCAGTCTCGCTCTTCATGTTATGACTTGCTATGTTCTCCACGGTTTGTTGAGCCTTAGATGCCTCAACAGTGAAGTCTATATCATGTCCCGGGTCGACGTAGTATGCATATGAGAGAATTGGATTCTTTACTCCATCGAGCGAGAATTTGGCCGTATTCATCCATGCTTCATCGCCAGCCTGAGCGGCGCTGAACTGCAACGAGCCGCCGTCATCGTCGGCACTGGAGGTGCTATAGGCCCATGTGTTGTCGCCACGGTGCTGTGACCACCAGAACTTTTCTTGCAGAACGCCGCCCGGAACTGACTCCTTGAACGGCAGAACCACCGGTGTGCCTACCACGATGCGGTCCATTATGGCCTGACCACCGCCTAGAGCGTTGTGCGGTTGCACTGCATAGTAGTCCAAACCTTGGTCGCCTGAGTTGATGTTGGCCACCTTAAAGTTGATTGATGTGCCTGCCTTAATGCTGTCGATGGGCTGGCCAAGGGTGTTGTTCTCAACGGTATAGACCACGTAAGTCACCTCAGCGGGGTCAACATATCCGCCACGAATGCCCGTAGTAGGTACGGCATCCCAAGTCATTTTCAGTGTTCCGTCGCCGTTGTCCTTGAGCGAGATGTTGTCGGGATAGGTTGGAAGGTCTATTCCGAAGTAGCCTGTGGCACTGGCTTCGCGGCCCT
>CAZUWO010000169.1:0-5162 GCA_964623995.1 uncultured Prevotella sp.
TTAGTACAGCGGTGAGCCCGCTGGGCTCAGTCCTTAGCACGGACGGAGCATCACGGCACCACCATAGACACAAAAGCCATTGATGCCAGCGGCATCACCGATCGGTAACCGCGGGTCGAAGACCTGCGGAACTGCATGCCCCCACCCCAAGAACCGACTCCGGAGGAGTCGCCCATTCGCTACATAGGCGTTGCCGGAGGCAGCAGTCAGCAGTGACTATGAGGCGGGAGGACGGGAGGTTTTTAATACAAAATGATTATTGTTGCGGGTAAAATGCAGCATTTCAGGTATGTATAATCATTATTTTTAGGTATTCCACAAGTGGCCAAATGTGGCTAACTTTGCACCGCTTTAATTATGTACGGACCACAGATGCGGCATAAGTTCATATTTATCATACCATTATTGCTGTTACTTGCCGTCAGTGTAAGCGCTCAAAGCTACGAGTTGAGCGGCAAAATTGTTAATGACAAAGACGGCAAGGCAATAGAATTTGCTTCAATTCTTATAAAGGACAACGGCCTTTGGGCGGTAAGCGACTCAAAGGGACAGTTCACTATACGTGGCCTCAGCGCCGGCAGACATGAGCTGTCGGTGCAGTGCCTGGGCTTCGCCACACGCACAATGCCTATAGTGATAAACCACGACGTGAGCAAGTTTGTGCTGAAGCTGAAGGAGGAGAACCTGCAACTAGACGAGGTTGAGGTGGTGGCGCAGCGCCGAACCGACGTTGGCACCACGAGCTACACCATAGGGCGGCAGGCACTCGACAACCAACAAGTGCTCAATCTGAGCGACGTGGCCTCACTCTTGCCAGGCGGCAAGACCGTGAACTCAACCCTTATGGACGACAGCAGGCTGGGACTGCGAAGCTCAAGCGGCGAAAAGGGCAACAGTACATTCGGTACCGCAATAGAGGTGGACGGAGTGCGCGTGGCAAACAATGCCACAATGGGCGAGACTGCCGGTGCCTCGACACGCAACATTGGTACCGCCAACATAGAGAATGTGGAGATTGTGCCGGGAATACCATCGGTAGAATACGGCGATCTGACCAATGGCATAGTGAGGGTGAACACCCGCCGTGGCCGCACGCCATACATTGTGGAAGGCAAGATAAACCAACATACGCGCCAGATAGCCCTAAGCAAGGGCTTCGACCTGGGCCATAGGGCCGGACTCCTGAACGCGTCGATAGAGCACGCACGGTCGTTCAGCGATGCCGCCTCACCCCATACGGCCTACCAGCGCAACGCCTTCACCCTTCATTATAATAATGTGTTATGGCGCACGGCGATGCCACTGACATTCACTTTGGGCATTTCGGGCAACGTGGGCGGCTATAACTCGAAGGCAGACCCCGACGAAGACCTTGACGACTATACCAAACAACGCGACAATGCCTTTACTGCCCACTTCACAGCTGACTGGCTCCTGAACAAGAAGTGGCTAACCGCGCTCACCGCTACCGGCTCAATATCGTATTCAGACCGCCGGTATGAGGCCTACACCAATAGGAGTAGCTCGTCGACTCAGCCTCAAATACACGCCCTAACCGAGGGTTACAACATAGCGGAAGAATACGAGCAAAACCCGAACGCGGCAATAGTGTTGGGTCCTACAGGTTACTGGTACGAGAAAAGGTTTAACGACTCGAAGCCGCTAAGCTACAACCTGAAGCTGAAGGCACAGCAAAACAGCCGCTGGGGATGGCTTAGCAACCACGTTATGATAGGAACCGAACTCTCAGGCAGCCATAACGGAGGCCGGGGCACATACTACGACGACATGAGATATGCCCCAACGTGGCGTGAATACCGCTATAAGGACCTGCCCACCATGCTCAACGTGGCCCCGTATGCAGAGGACAGGGTGTCGGCTCAGCTTTCAAAGCGCTCAGAAATATCACTTACGGCAGGCCTTCGCGGTGACATTACAAGCATAAGTGGCTCTGACTACGGCACGGTAAGCAGTGTTTCGCCCCGATTGAACGCCCGCTACGTGTGGCGGGGACATACACGTGACTTCGTGCGTGAGGTGAGTGTGCATGCCGGATGGGGCAAGGCCGTGAAGCTTCCTTCATTCCAAGTGCTCTACCCTTCGCCTTCTTACAGCGACAGACTGGCTTTCTCGTCGACCAGTGACGCTGATAACCGCTCGTTCTACGCCTACTACTCCATTCCGACCAGTGCCGTTTACAACCCCAATCTGCGCTGGCAGTACAGCCATCAGACCGACATCGGAATAGACATCAACACAAAGATAGCAAGGATATCGGTGTCAGGATGGTACAGCAGGGCCTTTGACAGCTACATGGCCACATCGGTCTTCACCCCGTTCACCTACAAATACACCAACCCCACACAGGCTCAGCAATGCGGTATACCCGTGAGCGACCGTCAATTCAGCATAAGCAAGGACGGAGTGGTAACGGTTACCGACGCCACAGGCAGGCTTGCACCGGTGACTTTGGACTATCAGGAACGTGACTCTTATACGGCAAACACGAAATATGTAAACGCTTCGCCCATTAAGAGATGGGGACTTGAGTGGATAGTGGACTTCGCACAGATACGCGCTTTGCGCACTCAGATACGCTTTGACGGCAACTACTACTGCTACAATGGTACCGACAAGACCTTCTTTGCCGACGTTCCGCTGGGGCTAAGCACCCGCATGACCGACGGAAGACTGTACAGATACATAGGCTATTACACCGGAGGGAGCAGCACTTCGACCAGCTATGACGCCTCGGCATCGGTAAGCAACGGTTTTGAAAGCCGTGAATGCAACCTTAATACCACTATTACTACCCACATACCCAAGATACGTCTCATCGTGGCATTGCGCATAGAAGCCTCACTCTACAGCTTCCATCAGGCCAAATGCGAACTGGACGGCCGAGCCAGAGGATATGAGGTGGACGACGGGAGCGCCTTCTTCGGCAAGCCTTACACCGGAACAAAGAACAGATATGTGCTGGTGTACCCCGACTATTACTCAACTTGGGAGGCTCCTGACGAGCTTATTCCGTTCCTAGAACGCTTTACCTGGGCGCGAGACAATGACCGCGCGCTCTTCAATGACCTGTCTCGGCTCGTGGTTAGGTCGAATTACCTCTACACTCTCAATCCTAACCGCATATCGGCTTACTACTCTGCCAACTTCAGCGTGACAAAAGAGATAGGCGATCACGTAAGCATCAGCTTCTATGCCAATAACTTCTTTAACACGATGAAGAAGGTGAAACAGACGCAAACCGACCTTGAGACATCGCTCTTTGCCAGCGGCTACGTGCCAAGCTTCTATTACGGACTCTCACTGAAATTGAAAATATGAAAACAAAGATACTCATAGCCCTCGCCGTTGTGATGATGGTGGCCTCGTGTAGCTATGACGAGGATGTGGAACTGTGCCACTACACCATACAGCTCGTATACCCTGAGAGCAGCCCCATAGGCCCATACGCAGGCGCAAGGGTGGAACTGCGCAGCGCGACGGCATCGGTATTCGTAGACTCTACCGACGCTTCGGGAGCCGCCCACTTCGCTATCCCGTCAGGATTGTACAGCGTTACGAGTGCCTCGACGGTAGATTCAATGGGCTATCGCTACATGATAAACGGCAACCTGACCCAAATCGTGGTGTCGTCGGACAGCATTGACCATGCCGACATGCCGCTAACGGTAACAAGAAGACGAATTTTCCATTATTAAAATATTAAAAACAACTCACATGAAAAAAATCATCAAACTCACAATGATGGCCCTTCTGACGGCTCTGGCAGTACCTGCCTCGGCCGAAACCAGCAGCTATCTTGTGGTGGAACAAACCAACGGAGAGACCGTTAAGTTTGCTCTTGCCAGTGAGCCGGCGCAGACCTACAGTGGGAAAGAAACCACGATAACGGCCGGAGAAAGCACCCTGACCTATAGTCTTGACGGCATCAAAGAGCAAAGGTTCACCACCGAAAACGTATCAACAGGCATTAAGACAGTGAAAACCGACGACTCTCCTGCCACAAGGCAGCAGATATCAGTAAACGGCGCTGAAGTAACAGGACTCAAGAGCGGCGACCGCGTGCAGGTGTACACCATAGGCGGACGGCTGGTGAAGCAGAGTGTGGCCGACGGAGAAGGCCGTGCTGCCGTCTCGCTGGGCACATTGCCACAGGGAATCTACATATTGCGCACTCCTTCAAAGAGTTTCAAGATAGCCAATAACTAATTTATAATAAACCAGAATTACCGAAACATAAACTTAAAAGAAAACAGAACAAAATGAAAAAGATTATACTCACACTCGTTGCCATACTCGCAATGACCGCCAATGCCAATGCTCAAGTGGTGTGGAAGATGGTAGTGACACAGGCCAACGGCACAACACAGGAACTCAGTGTGAACGACATTAAGAACGTGACCTACAAGGCCGACACACTGGAAGACAAGAACGTGGACCAGCTTATAATTAAAGAGCTCTACGTGGGAGGCTGCCCTACGGACAACGGCTCAAGCTATTTCCAGAGAGACAAGGGCTTTATACTCTACAACAACTGCCCTGAGGAGATTGTGGTAAACAACCTTTGCGTGGGCATGGTAGACCCATTCAACGCCCAAGCCATTAACCACTGGACCAATAATGGCAAAGTTGTGTATGCCGACTCAGCCTTTATACCGGCTCCTACGGGCGTTTGGTACTTCCAAGAGCCACTGGTTCTGCCCGCATACTCTCAGGTAGTGGTGAGCTGCTACAACTCTATTGACAACACAAAGACCTACAGCCAGAGCGCAAACTATGCCAACAAGGACTACTATGCCATGTACGACCCAGAGTCAGGCTTCGTGAACACAAGCTATTATCCAACCCCTTCAGACCTGATACCGGCTTCACACTATCTTAAAGCCGTTAAGTACGGAATGGGGAACGGCTGGACCCTGAGCATGACATCGCCCGGATTCTTCATTTTCCAGACAAAAGGCATATCGCCTTCAGATTATGGCAACAACCCAGACAACATAACCTACGCTCCGGGACAAGCCCACAACACGATCAATGCTGTGCTTAGGATTCCGAATTCATGGATTATAGACGGCATGGAAGTGTACCAGAAGGGTAACGAGACACAATCGACGAAGCGTCTTACCTCTGACATCGACGCCGGT